>NZ_JBQHUB010000022.1:0-46654 GCF_052065415.1 Pseudoflavonifractor sp. HCP28S3_F10
ACACATCCCGGACTGACCCAGCGGGGGGTCGTTTTTTAACAGAAACCCCCTATTGAACCCGAGCGGGGCGGGGGGGGGGGGCGGGGCCCCCCGCCCTACGGCAATTTACCGATGACACCCATATCACCGCAGCCGCGCCGTGCACCTCTTGGGGCTTTTTCTTTCCCCCATTTCTTTTGGCAAAAGAAATGGGGCCCCCGCCGGGCAGGCGGCCCGTCCGGCGAGGACAGCCCCCGTCCCCGCCCCGCGGGCGGGCAAAGATAATTCAGCAAATGATTTTCTTTGCTACTATGAGTATTTTTGTCCCGCCCGCAGGCGGGAAAACCATTACTCGATATTGGTGTACCGGCAGATATCATCCCGCATGGCGATGACGGCGTTGCGGGCGGCCTCCTGATAGTCCTCGCCGTCCTTGCCCGTCTTTTTCCAGGCGCAGATGATGCCCCGGGAGGAGTTGACGATGGCGCCCCGGCCGCCCTTGTGGAAGGCGTGCTGCACATCCTCGGCGGTGCCGCCCTGGGCGCCGTAGCCGGGCACCAGCAGGAAGGTGTTGGGCATCATGGCCCGGATCTCCTGGAGCTGGCGGGGATGGGTGGCGCCGGTGACGGCGCCGGCCATGGTGTAGCCGTACTTGCCCCGGGTGCCCGTGCCCCACGTCTCGATGAGGTTGGCCATCACGCCGTAGACCGTTCTGCCGCCCTCCACTGCAACGTCCTGAAGCTCGCCGGAGCCGGGATTGGAGGTTTTGACCAGCACGAAGGCGCACTTGTCCTCCTCCCGGCAGGTCTTGAGGAAGGGCTTGACGCTGTCGGAGCCCATGTAGCCGTTGAGGGTGACGCAGTCGGCGTTGAAGCTGGACAGGCGCTTGCCCTCCACCTCGGTGGCGCCCAGCCAACCGTCGCTGTAAGCCTCGGCGGTGGAGCCGATGTCGCCCCGCTTGATGTCGGCAATGACGAAGAGGCCCTTCTCATGGGCGTAGCGGATGGTGCGCTCCAGCACCTCCATGCCCCGCCAGCCCAGCCGCTCGTAGTAGGCGGACTGAGGCTTGACCGCGGGAATCAGGCCGGCCAGGGCGTCCATCAGGCCGCAGTTGAAGCGGTAGATGGCCTCGGCGGCGCCCTCCAGCGTCTCGCCATACTGCTCGTAGCACGCCTTGCGGATGTGGGCGGGCACATAGTCGGGCTTGGGGTCCAGACCCACCACTGTGGGGTTTTTCACCGCGATGATCTTTTCCTGAAGTACATCAAAGGACATGGGGAATTCTCCTTCCAATATGATAGCTTCGGTTTTATGGCAGCGTTCAGGCGTCCTGATACACGATCCTGCCGCCCACGATGGTATATTTGACCTTGCCTTTCAGCTTATGGCCGCCGAAGGGGGTATTGCGGCCCTTGGAGGCAAACTGCTCCGGGTCTACCGTCCACTCCTCGTCCGGGTCGAAAATGACCAGGTCGGCGTCGCCGCCGAGGGCCAGACGGCCCTTGTTGATGCGCAGGATACAGGCCGGGTTGAGGGTCATTTTCCGCAGGATGTCGGACAGGGACATCTCTCCGGTATGGTAGAGATAGGTCAGAGTGACGCCCAGGGCGGTCTCCAGCCCCACCATGCCGCTGGGGGCGCTCTCCAGAGGCCGTGCCTTCTCTTCAGCGGAGTGGGGTGCGTGGTCGGTGGCGATGGCGTCGATGGTGCCGTCCTTCAGGCCCTCGATGATGGCCTCCACATCAGCCCTGGTCCGCAGGGGCGGATTCACCCGGGCCAGGCTGCCCTTTTCCAGGATCTCGTCCTCGGTGAGGGAGAAGTACTGGGGGCAGGTCTCGCAGGTGATATGTACCCCCTTCTTCTTGTACCGCCGCACCAGGGCCACTGACCGGGCAGTGCTGATGTGGCAGATATGGACCGCGCCGCCGGTCTCCTCAGCCAGCATGGCGTCCCGGCAGACCATCAGCTCCTCGGCGATGGCGGGCCGGCCGGGCAGCCGGAGCTGCCGGGAGATACGTCCCTCGTTGACGGCGTAATTTTTCACCATATCCGCGTCCTCGCAGTGGGAGAGGACGGTGAGCTCCTGCCTGCGGGCCAGGATCAGGGCGTCCCGCATCAGGTTGGCGTTCTGGATGGGCATGCCGTCGTCGGAGAGGGCCACCGCCCCGGCCTCCTTCAGGGCCTCGAAACAGGTCAGCTCTTCTCCCTTCTCCCCCACGCTCACCGCGCCGATGGGCCACACATGGACGCCGCAGGCGCCGGCAGCTTTATCTCGCACATAGGCCACCTGCTCCGGACAATCCACCGCCGGCCTGGTGTTGGGCATACAGGCCACGGAGGTGAAGCCGCCGTGGGCGGCCGCCAGCGCGCCGGTCTCAATGGTCTCCTTGTATTCCAGGCCCGGGTCCCGCAGGTGGACATGCATGTCCACCAGACCCGCGCACACTACCATGCCTCTGGCGTCCAGCACCTGAGCCTCGCTGTCCCGGATGTCGCTGCCAATAACGGCTACTTTCCCGTCCTCGATGAGCACGTCCATCACGCCGCCGATGCCGCTGGCCGGGTCCACCAGCCGTCCCTGCTGAATCAGCAGTTTCACGCGAACACTCCTTTCTGTGGATCGTTCTATCTCAAAAAACAAGTTCCTTACATGGAAAAAGGGACCAGGTATTCCACCCCCGCCCCTTTCCCTGGGTCCGCGGCCTTTTGTCCGGCCTGCAACTGCCCAGTCTGAATTTATTATAGCCTGAATCTCATTATTTAGCAACGCATTTTTCTGTCTTTCCGGGAAGAATAGCAGTATCCTGTCCCGGGTGATTCATACCGCGGGCAGCAAGGGAGGAATGTATAATGACACAGCACCCCTTTCTCGGCGGCATGGGACTTGGCATCCTGGCAGGCGCCGCGCTCTCCATGGCCATGGAGCCCAAAAAGCGCGATCTGAAGCGCAAAGCCCGCAAGGCCATGCGCACCGTCGGTGAGCTGGCCGACGATCTCAGCGACACCATGGGCTTCTGATACTGATTTCAAATAAAATGCTTTATTTGAAATCCCGCATGCTGGGCATGCTCGTGCCGCACATGCGTGCGTCGCGGCGTCTCATAAAAACCTGACGCGCTTCGCGCTATCAAAAGCGTTTCAAGCTTTTTAACAGGTTTTAGTATGACCGGGCCGTCTGGACGCGGAAAAGGCGCCCCTGTTTTTCACAGGGGCGCCTTTTGCTGCACTCAGGTGATCTGATCGGCGCTCATTCGTTTCGTTGACATTCCGCGACCCAAAAGCCCTCTGTGGGACGCTCCGTCCACCTCCCGCAGCAGCTCCTCCGGCGTGTCACGGCAGACCAGGGGCTGCTCGGCAGCGCAGGCCGGCGCCCATTTGGGATCCAGGGCGTCCCGCAGGCCGTCCCCCACGAACTGAAGGGCGATCACCGTCGCCACAATACACAGTCCGGGCGGAAGCCACACCCAGGGCTTTCCCGCAAAGACCGCCGGATTGGTGGCGTACTGGATCATATTGCCCCAGGACGCCTGGGGAGTACGGATGCCCACGCCCAGAAAGCTGAGGCTGGACTCTGACAAAATGGCCCGGCCCACGCGCTGGGACAGGGCGGCCCACACGGGAGAGACCACGTTGGGCAGCACGTTCCGCCGCAGGACGGTGGCGGTACTGCCTCCCAGGGCCCGGACCGCCTGGATATACTCCTTCTCCCGTACCGACAGGGTATTGCCGTACACCAGCCGGGCCACGGAGGTCCAGCCCAGCAGTCCGATGACCAGGATGATGTTCCACACCGAGGCACCTACCACCGCCACCATGCACAGCACCAGCACGATGCTGGGGAAGCTCTGGAACACGTCGGCGCACCGCATGATGCAGAACTCCCACGCTCCCCGCCGGTATCCGGCGATGAGTCCCAGGGGCACGCCCACCGCCACGCTGATGGCGGCGGCTGCAAAGCCTACCAGCATGGAGATCCGTCCGCCGCAGATCAGCCGGGCAAACAGGTCACGGCCCACGTCGTCGGTCCCCAGCCAGTGCCGTGCCGAGGGCGCGGCCCAGAAGCCGGCCGCCCGGTCGGTCACATTGGGCTCCAGCCCCATCAGCGGGGGCAGAAGGAGCACCAGAAGCAGCTCCGCCAGCAGGATATACAGGCCCAGCATGGCCCGGCGGTCCCGGCGGAAGCGGGCGAATACCCCGCTTGCGTTATATCCGTTCATACCGCGCCCCTCCCATACCGCACCCGGGGATCGGCCAGTCCATAGACCAGATCCAGCAGCAGGTTGGTGCACAGCACGGTCAGGGCGATGACCACCGTCACTCCCATGACCAGGTTGAAGTCCCGGCTCATGATAGCGGAGAACATCAGGCTGCCCATCCCCGGCCAGCCAAAGACCCGCTCCACCACCACTGAGCCGCCGATGATGTGGGGGATGTGGCTGAGGATGGTGGTCAGGATGGGGATAAGGGCCCCCCGGAGCATGTGACGGGTCATGACGGCCCGGTCCTTCAGTCCCTTGGCCCAGGCGGTACGCATATAGTCCTCGCCCAGGACCTCCAGGCAGGCGCTGCGGGTCTGCTTCACCAGGCTGCCCATGTTACTCACGCAGATCACGCCGGCGGGCAGGATCAGGTGGCGGAGCAGATCAGGCAGGGTACCGCTGCTGCCGGTGGTGTACATCCGCGAGGAGGGCAGCAGGCCCAGGCCCACGGAAAACAGGTACACCGCCATCAGGCTCAGCAGGAAGCCGGGAACACCGGCGCTGACCATGGAGGAGAGAGTGGCCAGCCTGTCCCACCCTGAGCGGGGCTTCCAGGCCGCCAGCACTCCCAGAGGCACCGCAAGGGCCACTGCCAGCACCACCCCGGTGCCGGTAAGGATGATGGAGGGCATCACCCGCTGGGCGATCGTATCCGCCACCGGACGGCCAGTCTGATAGGACTTGCCCAGATCCCCCCGGAGCAGACCGCTCAGCCAGCGGGCGTAGCGCACCGGCAGGGGCTGGTCCAGACCCAGCCTGGCCTCCACGGCGGCCCGGTCCGCATCGACGGAACCGCCTCCCTCGCCCATCAGGTCGGCGATGGTGCCCGGTCCCAGGTCGAGGAACAAAAACACAAGAAGCGTGATGCCGAAAAACACGGGGATCACGGTAAAAAGCCGGGTACGAATATAGCGAATCAAATCAATTCCTCCTGCACTTCCGGCTCCCGGCGGGAGCATGGGCCGCTCAGGGCCCTACGGAGGTCTCTATACTTGGTTTGGACGGGTCCGGGGCAGCCGCTCCGTCCCTATTCCTTATTCCTTGACCCACTCCCACACGTTCTCGTTGGAGAAGCTGGCGGAGGGGTAGTCGATGCCGCTCACCGTGGGAGATTCCACGTGAAGGGCGGTGCCGAACCACAGCGGGATAAAGGGCCGCTCACTGGCCAGCAGGTCCTCCAGAGCCTGGACGGCCTCCTTCCGGGCGGCGGCGTCGGTCTCATTGGCCACAGTTCCGATCAGCTCCTCATAGGGGGCCAGATCGGCTACATGGAAGATATTGTTCCCCTCGGAGAAGCGGGTGGCGGTGAACCACAGGGGCAGGGCGCTGGGGGTATGGCTGGCAATGCCCATGTCATAGGTGCCGTCGGCCATGCCGGAGAACATAGTGGCCGAATCCACCGTGTCGATGGTCACGTTAATCCCCACCTCCTGAAGCTGCTGCTGCATCAGTGCGGCCAGGCCGGCCCGGTTGGAAGTACAGGCCAGACGGTAGCCCGTGCCGTCATATCCGGCCTCGGCCAGAAGAGCCTTTGCCCCCTCGGGGTCATAGGAGGTGTTGTAGTCTCCGGCATAAAAGGCGCAGGTGGGCAGGACAGAGGTGCCGGTGACCACGCCGTTTCCGCCGGTGGACTGCTGGCACAGCAGCTCCTTGTCCAGCGCCAGCTCCATGGCCCGGCGCACCCTGGCGTCCGGGATGGTCTCGCTGTTGAGCATCAGCTCATAGAACGTGTTGGGCACAGTACCCTTTTGCACCGTCAGGCCGGCGCTCTCGGCGGCGGGGGCGTTCTCCGCCGACACGCTGCCGCCGATGGCGTAGTAGTCCAGATCCCCGGCGATAAGGGCGGTGAGCAGGCTGGACTTGTCCATCACAGTGATGACCAGGGTGTCAAACCCCGGCGCGCCCAGCTGGTAGGCGGCATTCGCCGTCAAGGTGAGGGTGCTGCCCGTCACCTCGGACTGGAACACACAGGGCCCGGAGCCCACCGGGGCGGCCCACAGTTCCTGCTCCATCACCTCCGCCGGGGCCACGCCCTCCAGCAGGTGGGTGGGCAGGACATAAAACTCCCGGTTCTTGTCCAGCAGGAAATCCTCCGGCGTAGTGGGGGATTTGAAGGTCAGCTTCAGGGTATGCCCGTCCACCGCCTGAGCGCCCAGGGTCTCCCCTGCTGCCTGGGCTCCGGAGGCGTCGGTCCCGGCCAGGCAGGAGAACACCGAGCGGCCCACGGCGGGGCAGTCGGGATCGGTCATCAGGGCGATGGTGTCCGCCCAGTGCTGCGCCGTGACAGGCGTGCCGTCGTGGAACGCAGCCTTCTCATTGAGATGGAACACCACGGACAATCCGCCGTCGGCGCTCTCCCAGGAGTCGGCGGCCCGGGGAGTCACCGTTCCGTCGGCATGGACATAGGCCAGGCGGTCGTAGATTTTGTCGTAGACCATGCGGGAATAATTGCTGCCCGACGGGCTGTTATAGGGCATCAGGGAATCCCAGGCGTTGGACATGCCGTAGTTCACCACTCTGGGCTCGGCCGCGGGCGCGGCGCTCTCCCCGCCGGGAGCCGCGGAGGGGACAGAGGACGGCGCGGCGGGAGAACCGCCGCAGGCGGAGAGGGGCAGCGCCAGAGCAAGCGCCAGCGCCAGAGAGATCAGTTTTTTCACAGTTTGGGATACCTCCATTGCGTGATATAGCAGACGGGGCCCTTCGTTCCTTCAAAGGCCTCCCGCCCTGTGCAAAGCCGGCAGCGGTCACTCCACCGTCACGGATTTTGCCAGATTCCGGGGCTTATCGATGTCGCAGCCGTGCATCAGGGCCACATAGTAGGCCAGCAGCTGCATGGGCACCACGTCCAGCGAGGGCAGCAGCATGGGGTGGATCTCAGGCACCGTAATGGTATGGTCCACCACCTTGGCCATAGCCTTCTCCAGCGGTGCGGTGGTCAGGCCCAGCACGTCTGCCCCCCGGCTCTTCACCTCCACCACGTTGCTCATGGTCTTTTCAAACAGCGTTCCATAGGTGGCAAGTGCGATGACCAGGGTGCCCGGCTCGATGAGGGAGATGGTGCCATGCTTGAGCTCGCCGGCAGCGTATGCCTCCGAGTGGAGGTAGGAGATCTCCTTCAGCTTGAGGGAAGCCTCCAGCCCCACGGCGTAGTCGATGTTGCGCCCGATAAAAAATACCGATGGGTGGTTGAAGTAGATGGAGGCCAGATACTGGATGCGCTCCCGCTGCTCCAGCACCTGCTCCAGCTTGTCGGGCAGCCGCTGCAGCTCCTCCAGCACGGCGGCGTATTCCTCCGCCGGGATGGTCTCCATCCGCCGGGCAAAGCACAGTCCGATGAGGTAGATCACCACCAGCTGGGTGGAATAGGCCTTGGTGGTGGCCACGGCGATCTCCGGACCGGCCCAGGTGTAGAGCACGTCGTCCGACTCCCGGGCGATGGTGGAGCCCACCACATTGACGATGGAGAGCACCCGTGCCCCCAGGCGTTTGGCCTCCCGCATGGCGGCCAGGGTATCAATGGTCTCGCCGGACTGGCTGATGACCAGGGCCAGGGTGCGTTTGGTGACGATAGGGTCGCAGTAGCGGAACTCCGACGCCAGGGCCACCTCCACCGGCTTGCGCAGCAGCTTTTCCAGGGTGTACTTGGCCGCCATGCCCACATGGTAGGAGGAGCCGCAGGCAATGATGTAGATCTTGTCCAGATCCTGCAGGTAGTCCGCCGGATAGTCCAGCCCGTCCAGCACTACCTCTCCGTTCTGGATGCGGGGAGAAATGGTGTCCCGCACCGCCTTGGGCTGCTCCATGATCTCCTTGAGCATGAAATGCTCATATCCGCCCTTCTCGGCGGCCGAAATCTCCCAGTCCACATGGCGGTGCTCCTTCTGCACCGGGCGGAGATAGGCGTCGTACACCCACACATGATCGGCGGTCAGCTCGGCAATCTCGCCGTCATCCAGATAACACACGTCCCGGGTGTACTTGATGACCGCCGTCACATCGGAGGCCATCACGTGGAAGCCGTCGCCGAAGCCCAGGATCAGCGGACTGTCCTTCCGGGCGGCGATGAGGCGGTCGGGGCAGTCGGCACACAGGATGCCCAGGGCGTAGGCGCCCTGGATGCGGTGGAGCACCTTGGTCACCGCGTCCAGAATATTGCCGTCATAATAGTACTCCAGCAGCTGCGCCACTACCTCGGTATCGGTCTCCGAGGCAAAACGCACGCCGGTGGACTGGAGAAATTCCTTGATCTCGGCGTAGTTCTCGATGATACCGTTGTGCACCACTGCAATGCGTCCGTTCTCGCTCACATGTGGATGGGAATTCACGTCCGAAGGCTCTCCATGCGTGGCCCACCGGGTGTGGCCCAGCCCGATGGTACCCCGGACGCCGCCCCGTGCCTCCACCTGGCCGGCCAGGACCTGAATGCGTCCCTTGGTCTTGACCACCTGCAATCCGTCCTCCGGATGGTAGACCGCCACGCCAGCCGAGTCATAGCCCCGGTATTCCAGGCGGCGCAGGCCATCCAGCAGAATGGGGGCCGCCTCTTCCCTTCCAACAAAACCGACGATACCGCACATATTGGTCTCTCCTATAAAAAGTATATGTGTTTATTTTAACACACTGTAAAGTTCAATTTTTATTCCTGCGCTTTACACGCTATTATATCACATCTTTTCACAAGGTAAAGTGTTTCCTTCATATTTCCGCTCTTTTTTCCCGTTCTCGGGGCATTTCTCTCGAAAAACCAGCATTATATACAGAAATATTACCGTTTATCTTCTTTTTATTTCCGCTTTTGCCTGATCGTTTTCTCCTCTCCTTCCGGCAGGCTCTCCCGCGGGCAGTCCTCCACCAGGATGATATCCTCGCCGAACCGCCGGATGCAGTCCCAGGGAAAGAGCCGGTCCTCCTCCCGTCCCAGCAGTCCAAAAAAACGCAGCCGCCCCGGTACCACCAGGGCAAGGAGCCTTCCGCTCTCCAGATCGATCTTCACGTCTCCCACATATCCATAGCGCTTCCCGTCGGTGATGCTGATCACTTCCTTGCAGCGCAGATCGGCCACCCGCTCTTCCATTGGCGCCCCTCCTCTCATTGCCTGTACTTCAGACTATCCTATGTGACCGCCGGCCAGTCCTATCACCCCAAACGGCAGAGGACCGGACCGGCGGTATCCCGCCGGTCCGGTCCCTGTGTTCCACCGTTCAGAGAATGACACCGTCTCCCTCGTCCCAGAGGACGGCTGCCGGGGGCAGCCGCTCCTCCTCCCGAATCAGGGTGCGGCTGACCAATCTGCGCATCCGCATCCGGTCATCACAGGCAAAGGGGATGTGGTCCACCACCAGCCGCCGGGGACAGATGGCCTCCCGTATGGTCTCCCGGCCGTCGGGCCGGGTGAGGAAGAGGGGATTGACCACTGCCGTATCCACAGGGCATCCCCGGAGCACCGTGCGGAAATAGTCCGCGTCGCACGCCGCGTCCCCCAGAAAGAGCACGGTACGCGCTCCAAGCTGAAAAAGAAAGCAGTAGTACTCCACATCCTCATACCCCTCCCCGATGTGGGCGCAGCGGATGGCGGTGACCCGGGCGTCAGGGGCCAGGGGCCAGCAGGCGGGGCGGTACTCAGGCAGGGAGAGCTCCTGCACCGGGGCGGCAGAGGCCATGAGCCAGGCGCGCAGCTCCCCGATGTCAGGAGAGATACCGGGGCCTTCCTCCCCCGCCGGCAGAAACAGCCTGCGGACCGGCTGCTTCTCCATCAGGCGCAGGGTTTCCCGGCCCGAGAAGTGGTCCAGGTGCAGATGGGTGTAGAACACCCACTCCACGCCGCCCCACATTCCCTTGCCCTCCTGGATGGCGTCCAGCACGCTCCGGGGCACCGGGCTGTAATCGTGGTCCCGGCTGCTGTGCAGTCCGTCCACCAGCAGCTTGTGGTCCCGCCATGAGAGCAGGATACCGGCGTTGGCGGTGAGGGTCAGGCGGATGGGGTCCGGCCCCTCCCACCAGGTCCTGGGGACCGGCCGGGGAACATCCTCCCGCTCAAGGGGCAGATCCCGCTTCTGCCGGATCCCCCCGGTCATCAGCGGTACTCCCGCACCCGGAAGCGGCGGTTTTCCGCATGGCCCGCCCGGACAAAGACCGCGTCATCCCCCATGAGCTGTCCCATTTTTTCCTTCTGGCCGCCCAGCCATACCTGGTCCACGCCGTGGTAGGCCGCCTCGCTCTCCCAGAAGTAGAGGGAGGTGACCTCCCCCTCGTTGTCCAGGCTCACCCAGGTCTCCCCTCCCAGAAAACCGCTGACATGGGACAGGGGCTCGGAGAAGATCTCAGTCTCCAGCTCAATGTACCGCTCCACCTGGCCGGGGGCGATGCGGAACACCAGTTCCTCGATGAACTGGGGCTGATCGTAACATTTTAATTCCATGGCGATGGGCTCCTTTCCTTTTATACCAAGGGCTCCGCCGTGTCCCGCGCGGCGGAGCCCTTGCCGGTCTTTTTATACGAAAACCTGATAAAAAGCTGTACAGCTTTTTATAGCGCAAAGCGCGTCAGGTTTTTATGAGACGCCGTGACGCACGCATGTGCGGCACGAGCGTGCAAAGCACGCGGGATTTCAAATAAAGCATTTTATTTGAAATCAGTATTACTTCTTTTTGCGGGCGGGCATGCTGTGGATGCCCCGGCCCAGGGTCAGGGTCAGGGCCTCTTCAAAGGCCTCGGACAGGGTGGGATGGCCGTGCATGGTGTTGGCGGCCTCCTCCACCGTGAACTCGCCCCGCATGGCGAGGGCGGCCTCGGCCAGCAGGTCGCTGGCGTTGGGGCCCACGATGTGCACGCCCAGGATCTTCTGCTTGTCCCTGGACACGATCACTTTCATCATACCCTCGGCGGCATTCATGGTCAAGGCCTTTCCGTTGCCGGCAAACTGGAATTTGCCCACCTCGTACTCCAGGCCCCGCTCCTTGGCCTGCTCCTCCGACAGGCCGATGCTGGCCACGTCGGGGAAGGTGAAGATGGCGCTGGGGATCAGGTCGTAATCCACCCGGGCGTCCTCACCCGCCATGCGCTCCACGCAGACCTTGCCCTCTTCGGAGGCCACATGGGCCAGCATCACGCCGCCGATCACGTCTCCGATGGCGTAGATGCCGGGGACACTGGTCATATAGTTCTCGTCCACCTTCACGCCCTTGCGGTCGTAGGCGACGCCCAGGCCGTCCAGGTTGAGGCCCTCGATGTCCAGCTCGCGGCCGGTGGAGACCAGCACCTGGTCGCAGGGCAGGCTGCTCTTCTCCCCCGCCTTGTCCACCGTCACCGACAGGGCGGAGCCGCTCTTGCTGATCTCCTCCACCCTGGTGCCCACCATGAAACGGATGCCCTTCTTCTCCAGCAGCTTCTGGAGCCGGTCAGTGATCTCCTTGTCCACAGCGGGGATGATCTTGGGCATGAACTCCACCACGGTGACCTCGGCGCCAAAGGCGCGGTAGATGCCGGCAAACTCGATACCGATGACGCCGCCGCCGATGATGACGATCTTCCCGGGCACGTGGTCCATCTCCAGCGCCTCCTTGCTGGTGATGACGCCGGGATTGTCGATGCCCTTGATGGGAGGCTTGGAGGACTTGGAGCCGGAGGCGATGAGGATCTTGCCGGTCTCCAGCACCTTGCCGTTCACCTCCACCTTGCCGGGAGCTATGATCTTAGCCGCGCCCCGGACCAGCTCCACCTTGTTGGCCTTGAGCAGACCCTCCACGCCGCCGGACAGGGTCTTGACGATCTTGTCCTTCCGGGCCTGGACCTTCTCCATATCGATGCTGTAGCCCTTCACATCCACGCCGAACTCGGCGGCCCGGGCGATCTCGTCCACCACCTCGGCATTTTTATACAGGGCCTTGGTGGGGATGCAGCCGTAGTTGAGACAGGTACCGCCGCAGGCGTCCTTCTCCACGATGGCGGTCTTCATGCCCAGCTGGGCGGCGCGGATGGCGGCCACATAGCCGCCGGGGCCCGCGCCGATCACTACTAAATCGTACATAGTATCCTTCTCCTTACTGATATCAAATTCAATTGGGCCGGACGAGACCCCCGCAGTCAGCCTTCCTGCGAGGGGAGGCGGCACGGCAAAGCCGTGACGAAGGGGTCTCCCCCAGGCCTGCCGTGCGCCGCTCCGGCCGGCTCAGTACTGATAACCCGACAGGTCCGTGGTGTTTTTGACCCCGTAGCGGATCTTCTGCCGGGTAAACAGGAAATTGCTCTTATGCACTCCCAGGGAGATGAGGTCGGCGTGGGGATGGTCCAGATAGCCGTAGGCCACAAAGGAGCCGGGCGTGGTGGTGCCCCCCACAAAGACCATGGAGTAGTCGATAAAGTATTCGTCCAGCAGCTCCTCCTTCAGCATGGCGGCGCAGTAGGACGGAGACTCCACACAGAGCTTCTCCACCCCCAATTTTTTCAGCACGTACATCAGGAGGCGGGAGTCGGGCGTCTTCCCCTCACCGGTAATGATAACGGGCACCACGCCGAAATCCTGATACAGTGCGGGCAGCTCAGCCGCGTCCACCTCTTCCCGGCTGCGGAACGGGCCGAAGAACTCATGCCTGAGGGGGGAGTTGGCCTTGATGTACTCCATGCCGTCGGGGCCGGTGGCGATGACCATTTTCAGCTCCTCCGCCGGGTCCACATGGAAGGAGTAGTGGTCAAAGGGGATGTCGGTGGCGTCAAAGGACACCACCACACCGGCGGGCTGATACCGCTTGCCCAGATACTCCCGCCGCTGCCCGGTCAGGTCCTGGTCATAGACGTGGCAGGTGATGCCGGGCTCCTTGGCCAGGGTGTTGGCTCCCACGATGATGGCGTCGGCGTAGGAGCGCAGCACGTTGAGCACCCAGAAGTCCCCCAGGGAGCCGTCTGGATCCAGGAAATTGTTTTTTGCCACCAGGGGGCCGGCGGGATTGTCCTGGTAGGCCATCTTGCCGTCGGATGAGAGCACGATGGACGAGAAGGTATAGGGCCGGTCCGCCGGGGCCTTGGGAAAATAGAGGTCGGTATAATACTCGCTCACATCGGGCATAACTGCGGTCTCCGCGGAGGCAGCCTTCAGTCCGGCCAGATGCTTCTCATCCCGGAACACCATGTTTATTTTCAGGTTCTCTTTGGGGGTACGGAAAAAGTTCAGCTTGTTCATCCTGTTCTCCTCTCAGTTTTACCCAATATGAAGCGGGGGCATCTTCTGTCCCCACTGGACGTTGCCCAGGCCGGAGCGCTCCACCAGGCGGGCGCCCAGCCGCTGGGCCTCCCGGAGGATCTTCTCCTCATCCACGGTGGTCATATGGCCGTTCTCCAGCACCACCTTGCCGTCCACCAGCACAGTGTGGATATTGCTGGGGCTGCTGGAATAGACCAGGGCGCTGACCGGATCGTGGACCGGATTGGAGAAGGGGCTGATGGGATCGAAGATGACCAGGTCGGCCTTCTTGCCCGGCTCGATGGAGCCCAGGCTGTCCTCCCGGCCCAGAGCCTTCGCGCCGCCCAGGGTGGCCAGCTCCACCACGGCGGAGGCGGGCATGAGGGAGGGATCCCGGTGATACACCTTCTGCATCAGGCTGGCGGCCTTGATGGTCTCCAGCATGTTCTGGGTGTCATTGCTGGCCGAGCCGTCGCAGGCCAGGCTGACGGTGATGCCCTTCTCCAGCATCTCGGGGATGCGGGCCACGCCGGAGGCCAGGACCATATTGGAGTTGGGATTGTGGGAGACCTTCACACCGTACTTTTTAAAGGTCTCCAGGTCCTCATCCCGCATGTACACGCAGTGGACGGCGATGAAGTCGGGCCCCAGGACACCCAGCTTCTCCAGGTGGGGGATGGTGTCCTCCTGGTACATCTGCTGGGAGAAGGCGTCATCATCGGGAGTCTCCACCAGATGCATGGTGATGGGCATATGGAGCTCGTCGGCGGTACGCCGCATCTCCCGGAAGCCGTCGTCGGTGTGGTCCCAGATGATGCCGGGGGCCATGCAGACGCCGATGCGGGAGTGGTCCCGGTATTTCTTTTCCAGCCGCCGCACGTCATCGAAGAAATCCTGCTCGGTCTCCACCATGGGGCAGGCGATCTCCGGCGGGAAGGTGCTGACATTGGAATAGGCCCGGCCCAGGATGCCCCGGATGCCGATATCCTCAAACGCCTGGGTCACGCAGTCATCCAGCCCCTTGATGGGATGGGCGTACATAAAGTCCAGGATGGTGGTGGTGCCGGAGCGGATGGCCTCGATGCAGCCGTTGAGGGCGGCGTAATAGATCGTCTCCTCGTCGTAATTGTGCAGAGCCACCCGGACAGAGCTGTTGAGCCAGTCCAGCAGGAATTTGTCCCGCCCCAGGCCCTTGAGCATGGTCTGGAACAGGTGGGAATGGGTGCTGATAAAGCCGGGGAACACATACTTGCCCGCCGCGTCGATGACCCGGCCAGCCTGGTATTCCTTCAGAAGGGAGCTGTCTCCCACCGCCAGGATCTTGTCGCCCTCCACCGCGATGCAGGCGCCGGGCAGCACTTCCCGTTTGCCGTTCATGGTGATAAGGTAGGCATTTTTGATGATGGTGTCGATCTTTTTCATAGCCACGGTCCTTTCTGTTCCGGCGGCGCCCGACGGGGCACGCCGCTTTGACTTGGATTAGAGGAACAGGGCCCTGGAACAGACGGCGGCCAACCGGGATGGTTGGCCGCCGTCGTTTCGGTTCCGCGGGCGTTTCCGCCCACTTCAATATCATGTCGCCGGGACCCGGTATGGGTGCGCGCTTTCAGTATCCCTTACAGCCACTTGAAGTCCTGCAGGCCGGTGACGACCTCCTGCAGGAAGCGGGCGGCGGGGGCGCCGTTGATGACACGGTGGTCATGGGTCAGGCTCAGGTTCATGACGGAGCCGGGATAGAAGCCGCCGTCCTTCACCAGTACCTTCTCCACGATGCCGCCCACGCCCAGGATGGCGCTCTCGGGCGCGTTGAGCACGGGAGTGAAATAGGTGATGCCGAACATACCCAGGTTGGAGATGGTGATGGTGGCGTTGCCCAGCTCATCGCTGCTGAGCTTGCCGGCCTTGGCCCGCTCGGTCAGGTCGGAGAGCTCCAGGCAGATGGTGCGCAGGTCCTTCAGGTTGGCGTCCCGGATGACGGGAACGATCAGACCGCCGGGCACGTCCACGGCGCAGCCCACGCTGATGCGGGCGGTGGTCTTGATGTGGTTGGCGTCGGCCATGGACATGCGCATGTCGGGATGGTTCTCCAGCGCCTGGGCCACGGACTTGATGAGCATGGCGGTGTAGCTGAGCTTCACGCCGGCGTTCTTGTACTTGCCCTTGATGGACTTGTAGGTCTTGACCAGGCCCGTCACGTCGGCCTCGGTGGTGATGGTGGCCTGGGCGGAGCCCTGGAGGGAGTTCATCATGCCCTTGCACACGGCAGCCTGCATGGGGGTCATCTTGGTGATGACGTCGCCCTCGGCGCAGGGGATGGTGTTGTAGACCTGAGCGGGGGCAGCAACAGGCGCGGCGGCGGGTGCCGGAGCGGCCGCAGGGGCAGGAGCGGCGGCAGGAGCCGGAGCAGCAGTGGCAGGAGCCGCAGCAGGAGCAGGTGCGGGAGCGGCGGTCTCGGCAATGGGCTTGCCGTACTTCTTCAGGTCGTCAATGGTGATCATGCCCAGCAGGCCGGTGCCCTTGATGTGGGCATAGGCCAGGCCCTTCTCCTCGGCGATCTTCTTGGCCCGGGGCGTGATCTTCACGTCAGCGGGAACGGCGGCGGCCACGGGGGCCGCAGCAGGAGCAGCCTCAGCGGCGGGAGCGGCCTGGGCGGCAGGAGCAGCGGCGGGAGCGTCGCTCTCGATGGGCTCGTCCATGCTGTCTGCGATGAGGCAGATGGTCTCGCCGCAGGGGATCTCGTCATCCACCTGGGCGATGATCTTGCGGATCATGCCGTCGCAGGGGGCCTCGCCGGTGTTGGTGATCTTATCGGTGCTGACCTCCACCAGGGCGTCGCCCTTCTTCACGGCGTCGCCCTCGCTGACCAGCCACTCGCCGATGATGCCGGTCTCCATGGAGAGGCCGAACTTCGGCATACCGTATTTCGTGATCATTTTCGCATCCTCCTCCGCTTAATATTCCATGACCTCGCGGATGGCCTTGACCAGGTCCTCCTGCTGGGGCATCACATAGTCCTCCAGACCGGGAGAGAAGGGCATGGGGGAATCTAGGCCGGTGACGCGCTTGATGGGACCGCGCAGGTACTCGAACACGTCCTCGTTGATCATGGCGGAGATCTCAGCGGCCCAGCCGCCCACCTTCACGCCCTCCTGGGCGATGACCAGGCGGCCGGTCTTGGCCACGGACTTCTGGATGGTGTCCTTGTCATAGGGGAACACGGTGCGCAGATCGATGATCTCGCAGGAGACGCCCTCCTTGGCCAGCTCCTCGGCAGCCTTGTGGGCCTTGGCCAGCATGGTCTGGGTGGCCACGATGGTCACATCGCTGCCCTCCCGCTCGATCTCAGCCTCGTACAGGGGCAGCTCGTACATCTCCTCGGGTACTTCGCCCTTCACATTGTACAGGGCCTTGTGCTCCAGGAAGAGCACGGGGTTGTCGCTCTTGATGGCGGAAATGAGCAGGCCCTTGGCCTCATAGGGGGTGGTGGGACACACGATGACTAGGCCGGGGGTATTCAGGAACCAGGACTCCACGCAGGCGGAGTGATGGTAGGCGCAGCGGATGCCGCCGCCCTGGGGAGCGCGGACGGTGATGCCGCAGTGGGCCTTGCCCTGGTACATGAAGTTGAGCTTGGCGGCGTTGTTGGTGATCTGGTCAAAGCCCACGCCCAGGAAGTCGGCGAACATGATCTCGGGCACGGGCTTCAGGCCGCAGACGGCGGCGCCGCAGGACAGGCCCAGGATGGCGGACTCGGAGAGCGCGGTGTCCTTGATGCGCTCGGGCCACTTGGCCCAAATGCCCTTGGTGATGCCGAAGTCGCCGCCCATCTTGGCCACGTCCTCGCCCAGGATGAATACCCGCTCATCCTGCTCCATGATCTGATGCAGGGCCTCGTTGATGGCCATGCCGTAAGAAAGCTTCTTGCCTCTGCTCATCTCGTCTCCACCTCTCTGTCAGCATAAGTATAGGTCGTAGCGGTCTCCACGCCGGGATAGGGGCTCTCCAGGGAGAACTTCAGCATATCCTGCACGTGGGCCTCTTCCTCGTCCTCGATCTTCCTGATCTCGTCCTCACTGATGCCCCGCTCCAGCATGGTGGCGCGGCACAGCTTCACGGGATCCCGGTCCTTCCAGGCCTGGACCTCGTCGTCAGGACGGTAGGCGGCGGGGTCGCCGGCGAAGTGGCCCTGCCAGCGGTAGGTGTCGAACTCCAGCAGCGTGGGGCCCTCGCCCTTGCGGGCACGCTCCACGGCGGCCTCGGTGGCCTCCACCACGGCCTCGATATCGTTGCCGTCCACGTAGAAGCTGGGCGCCTCGTAGCCCTCGCCCCAGGTCTTCAGGCGCTTCTGGGGATGGGCCTCGGTATATTTGGTGGAAATAGCGTACTGGTTGTTCACCAGGCAGTAGATGATGGGCAGCTTCCAGGTGGCGGACATGTTCATGCTCTCGTGGCAGGTGCCCTCGCCCAGAGTGCCGTCGCCCATGAATACGGCGGTGACCGCGTCGGTGTGATGATACACGGCGCTGAAGGCGGTACCAAGGCAAGTGACCATGGTGGAACCCTGGATGCCGTTGAAGCCCATGTTTCCGCAGTCCAGGTCGTTGACGTGCATGGAGCCGCCGCGGCCGTGGTTGATGCCGGTGGCCTTGCCGAAGATCTCGGCCATGACCAGCTTGGGGTCGGTGCCGCACAGGCAGATGGCGCCGTGGCCCCGGTGATCGGGGAATTTGTAGTCGGTCTTGCGCAGGCAGTCCACCACGCCGGCCTGGCAGGCCTCCTGGCCGATGGACAGGTGCACGAAGCCGGGCACGGTGCCGTTGGCGGCATAGGTCTCAATGACCTCCTCGAAGCGGCGGATCATGACCATGTCACGATACAGTTTCAACAGTCTTTCGTTTGAAAGCATCTCGGTTCCTCCTATATTGTAGTCTGGTGGTATTGCTATATGTAGTACTATTAATACGTGAAAAAAATATAATCCCGTTCCGGATTCTCTGCTTAGTGCAGGAAGCTGCGCTCCAGCGCCTCGTAGTTGATCTCGCCGGCGCAGTAGGCACGGCCGGTATTGATGTTGTGGATCTGGATCTTGCCCACCGAGTGGACGTCGTGATCCACATAGAAGAAGTCGCATCCGGCCTCCTTGAACACATCCTCAAACAGATCGCCGTAGTTGGGAGAGGAGGTCTTTCCTGCCAGCTGATGGATCACCTTGGCAATGTCCTTGTCCTCGGCATCCACCCACACCTCGATCTCGCTGCCGTAGATCAGCGCGTCGTTGATGCGGCCCATGGTCTTGAGCTCATCCTTCACCACGGGGGCGATGGGGGCCTTGCCGCGGATCATGACGATCTGAGCGGGGTCGAAATGCTTCTCAAACATCTTGTGGCAGGTCTGCTCCAGCATCCGGGCGGAGACCTGGATGGAAGCGGCCACACAGGTGCTGTCCGACATGAGGATGTAAGTGTCCTCCGGCTTCACATGGCAGGCATTGGCCACTTCCATGGCAATCTTGTCATCGGGATACTTCACGTCCTGGATGCAGAGGACCGCCTTGTCGTAGTCGTCCTTGTAGTCGGTCATCTCAAAATACCAGTCGGAGGCCACATGGGCGATGCCCCGGGCCGGACCGGAACCGATGGTGGCAAACTCGCCCTCGCCCAGCTTCCACCCGGCGATCTGAGAGCCCAGGCAGGCGATGAGGGGCTGCTCGATGAACATGTTGACAGCCGCAAAGCTGTACTGGTCATTGAGCTTGAAGTCGCTGAGCGTCACCACACCCAGGTCGCCGATGCAGGCTCGGGTGAAGAGGATACCGGCCTGCCAGCTGCCCCGGCAGTTCAGGCCCATGTCGATGACCGTGGCGCCGCAGTCCAGCTTAATGACCTTGCAGCCCAACGCGTCGGCATTCTCCAGGATCTCCTCCACCACTTTCATGGCGCGCTTGTTGGTACTGACCATCTGGATACCTTCTTTCTGTTTCATATTTTGTTATATTTAAGGAAGGGGAAAAATCACGCTTTCTTGCCAAAGACATCAATGGCGGCGCCCATGATGGGAGCGGCGTCGTCCGAGGCCAGGAAGCAGACCACCTTGGAGACCTCGTCCACCTGGAGCATCTCGTCCAGCTTGATGGTGACGGCGGGGTCGCTGTCGATGCGCTCGCGGGTCTTTTCGGTGTTGGTCATGCCCAGATAGATGGCGTTGACATTGATGCCGTACTGCTTGACCTCCTCCGAGAGGATCTGGGTCAGGCTGACGATCCCGCCCTTGGAGGCAGCGTAGGCGCCGAAGCCGGGGAAGAAGAGCTTGGCTCCGGAGGAGCTCATGTTGATGATCTTGCCGTACTTCCGCTCGATCATGCCGGGCAGTACCGCCTTGATGCAGTAGAAGGTGCCGTTCAGGTTGCTGTCGATGTGGCGCTTCCAGTCCTCCACCGTGGTCTCCAGCACCGAGTTGGACTTATAGTAGGCGGCGTTGTTCACCAGGATGTCCACCTTGCCCTCCCGGGCCAGGATATCCCGGAAACAGGCCTCCACCTGGGCCTGCTCGCTCACATCGCAGCCCATGGCCACGGCCTTGCCGCCGGCGGCGCGGATCTCCTCAGCCACCTTCTCCACCTTGGACAGGGTGCGGCCCAGCAGATAGACGCTGGCGCCCTGCCTGGCGAAGTCCTTGGCGAAGCCGGCCCCAAGGCCCTGTCCCGCGCCGGTGATCACAGCTACTTTCCCTTCAAATGTCATATTATCAGCTCCATTCATTGTTTTGGGGCGTCTCTGAAAAACAGCGGGCAATGGCCGGTCCGCCGCTTTTCAGAGACGCCTCTCTCATACGGGGAGGCGTCTCTCTGCTGCTTACTTGCTCAAAGAGGCAAGGATGACTTCCTTACGCAGGGGCAGGTCATGGTAGTCCTGCTCCAGAGCGTTGGACACCGCGTTGGCGATGGCCGCTGGCGAAGGCACCACAGAGCATTCGCCGATGCTCTTGCCGCCGTAGGGGCCGGTAGGCTCCGGTTTGCCCACAAAGGCTACTCGGATGGGGGGCATCTCAGGGGCTGTGAAGATATGGTACTGACGGAAGGTGCTATTCGTGACCTTACCCTTGGCATCCAGATTGATGCTCTCACAAAGGGCGTAGCCCAGGCCCATCTGGATAGCGCCCTCCACCTGTCCCTCCAAGTTCATAGGGTTAAGGGGCGTGCCCACATCATGGACTGCCACATAATCCAGAGGCTTGACTTCACCGGTCTGAGTGTCTACCCGGACCTTGACAAAGTGAGCGCCGAAAGACACCGCCATACCGTTGCTGGTATGGTTCACCGCGGCCACCAGATCCCGATGGGACTTATGGCGGGCATGGCTCGCCAATTCCGCCATGGTGGCGGAGCGGTCGGGGTAGTTCAGGCTCCAGGCCCGGCCATCCCGCAGTTCGATGCGGTCAATATCCTCCGGCAGAAGGTCGGCAGCCTCCTCCAGCAGCATCCTCTTCATAGCATTACCCGCTTTGACGGCGGCTGCTCCACACACATAAGTGCCCCGGCTGGAGAAGTTGCCCCAGTCGTAAAGAGTATTGTCTGTGTCGGCTTGGACGAAAGTCACATCTTCCATGGGGATGGTCAGAATTTCACTGATGAGCTGAGCCTGAAGCGTAACTACGCCGTTGCCCATGTCGCAGCTTCCGCTGGACATCACCAGCGTGCCGTCATCGTTCATCTTGAGGATCACGCCGCTGATGTCGGTATGTACGCCGAACACGCCGTTGCCATGGGCGGCCACCGCCATGCCCACACCCACACGGTAGCGGCCATTCTCCTTGCGGGAGGCCTCCTGCTCTGCCAGAGCGCCCTTCCAGTCGAACATCTCAGCACCCATGGAGACACACTCTTTCGCGTAGAGGTCGCCCAGAGGGGTCCCGTTACGTTCGTCTTTGTCGTGGACACCCTTCAGGTTCTTGAGCAGCATCTCCGTCATATCCAGCCCCAGTTCCTTGGCGATCTTGTTGATTTGCCGCTGCTGGGCAAAAAAGAGTTGAGGAGAACCAAACCCACGCATGGCACCGGTAGGGATGGTGTTGGTGTAGACTTCGGTGGCCTTAAAACGCAGGTTAGGAGTATTGGTCATACGGAAGAGTTTTCCGCCCATGGCCCAGGCGATAGCCGAGGTTCCGCCGGCATAGCCGCCGGTATTGATGACCGCGTGGACATCCTGCGCCACAATGGTGCCGTCCCGCTTCACGCCTGTTCTGATGTACATCACCATGGGGTGGCGGCTGTGGGCGACCGGAATATCCTCCCGGCGGGTAAGTACGATCCGCACCGGGCGGCCAGCCTTCATGGCCAGCGCCGCCGCCACATGTTCGATCAGGATGTCGATCTTACCGCCGAAGCCGCCCCCCACCGGGTCGGCCACCACCCGCACCCTACTCATTTTCAGATTAAAAATGCGGCACAGGTTCATCCGGACGCTCCATGCGTCCTGGGTGGGGGACCAGACGGTCAGCTTGCCGTTGGCGTCATAGCTGGCCAGTGCGGCATGGGTCTCAATGTAGGCCTGGTGGATACCGGGCAGAGTGTACCGGTCCTCAAAGACCAGGTCAGCCTCTTTCATGCCCTCGTCTACATCGCCCTGATTCAGGTTGACCACCTCAGCGATATTGCCCCCCTCATGGATGGGATAGGCCTCCTCCTTCATGGCCTCCTCCGGATCCAGATAAAAGGGCAGCTCTTCATACTCCACTTCAATGAGCCGGACCGCTTTTTCCGCGATGGCCAGAGTATCCGCTGCGACGGCGGCCACCCGGTCCCCCACATGACGGACAACAGGGCTAAATATCCGCTCATTCTTGCTCTCATCAATGGTTTCACCGCAGCAGTTGAACAGGGTATCCGGGGTATTTAGATATGTGACTACCGCCCGGACTCCAGGCAGAGCCTCAGCCTTGGAGGTATCAATGGATTTAATCCGAGCGTGGGCCACCGGGCTGAAAAGGATTTTGCCATGAAGCATGCGGGGCAGCTTCATATCCGCCACATACCGGAGCTGACCGGTGGTTTTGACCACCGCGTCCCGGATAGGCAGCCGTTTCCCGATCATACCATCCTGTGATTCATAGTTCATTGGTTATCGGTTCCTTTCCTGATTCCACATGCACACCGTGGAACTGACGTATTATTTTGCAGGGGCTCAGGCGTTGTGCATCCGCTCGCCGGCCAGCCGGATGGCGTCGACGATCTTCACATAGCCGGTGCAGCGGCACAGGTTATTGGAGATGGCGGCGCGGATCTCTTCCTCAGAAGGATCGGGGTTTTTGTCCAGAAGGGCCTTGGCAGACATAATCATGCCGGGGGTGCAGTAACCGCACTGGACGGCGCCGGCATCAATAAAGGCCTGCTGGATGGGATGGAGCTCCGGGCCGTTGGACAGCCCCTCGATGGTCTCGATCTCCTTGCCCACAGCCTTGGGGGCCAGCACCAGGCAGGAGTTGACTGCCTCACCGTCAATGATGACCTTGCAGGCGCCGCAGTCGCCGGTATTGCAGCCGCACTTGGCGCCGGTCAGGTCCAGGACCTCGCGCAGGACATAGAGCAGGGTCCAGTTTTTTTCGACCTGAACGCTCCTGACTTCGCCGTTGATCTTCAGCTCGATGGTTTCCATGATTCCGTTCTCCTTCATGAATAGAGTTTAGGTTAAGCTAGCTCTATTATACACGATTACCAATGAAATGTCACGCAGTCCTTATATCTCTTTTGCCGATAGGTGCTCTAAAAATTGAGCGCTGTTTTCGTTCATTCTGCACGTTTATCGTACTTGTACGTACCTTTTTTCTTTTTCGTTGTCCCGGCGCCTGTTTTTTGTCCGGGATCGCCGGGATTTTTATAGTTGTATTTAGTATCACCAATTTATTTTGATCTCGTTTTTTATTTGCTGTACCGCGGCCTTTTTTTCAAGCTCCTTCCGTACTGGTATTATTATACGTTCTCTGATCATATATGTCAATTTTAAATCTGGTTTTCTCTCAATTTCGTATATTATATCTATATAAATCCTTTTATTTTTTTATTTATGTACCATATCAGGGGTGGAAAACGGTAATTTTTCTTCTTTTTCTTTCTTTTTTGTCTTTAGTACTACTAAATCTGCTCATCTGAAATAAACTGAACCGTTTTGCACTGCTTCCCACTCATAACCTCCTTGTCTGCTTTTATTTACTGTCTATTCAGTCATGTCTATTGTAGTACTTAAAACGGGTCATATACTGTCTTTTTGCTCTCCTTTCCCCGGCGTATCGTTTCTAGTTCTCTCTGATTCGTTCATTCAACCGCCTGTCCCGCGGCCTTTCCCCGGTTTCCCGCATCTTTTTGAAGTTCCTTTATTTTTTCTTCTGTTTGGCATTGCATTATGGCGTTTATGGCGCTATACTAGTAGTACATTGCCCTTATAATCTATTTTGTTGGACGTGGTACTTATTATGGATGACAGCCTGAATATTCTCCGCGTAGATAATAAGCAGCTCTCTTACAAGACCAAAATGGCGTTGATCGATCTGATCCGCACCTCCACAGAGGATGGAAGACCCTTTAAACTGCCTAATGAGGATGAGCTTTCCCACCGTCTGGGTGTGAGCCGCAATGTACTGCGGGACGCGCTGGCCTCGCTGGAGGAGATGGGCATCGTCACCCGCCGGCGGGGCAAGGGCAC
The DNA here is from genome assembly GCF_052065415.1 of Pseudoflavonifractor sp. HCP28S3_F10. NCBI lineage: Bacteria > Bacillati > Bacillota > Clostridia > Eubacteriales > Oscillospiraceae > Pseudoflavonifractor > Pseudoflavonifractor sp. HCP28S3_F10. The sequence goes on from NZ_JBQHUB010000022.1 coordinate 24,108, forward strand.
CATTGCCAATCCCAGCATCGCCAATGCCACCTGCCGGCTGGACACCGCCCCTGAGCTCTTCCAGTCCATGGAGGCTGACGGTCTCTCTCCCCGTCTGGAATCTCTCAATCTGGGCTTTGTGTTCAAAAATGACCCTGTTTTTGGTCCTGACTCCAATTCCTATCTCAATACCGAGAAGCTCTGTTGGCTGGGCGACGTGGTGGCTGCCTACTGCATCGACCACATTGCAGGCCGCTTTGCCGAGCTGGCCCGGGATTCCATTTTTGCTCTGCAAAAGCTGAGCCATTATCAGTTTCTGGAACAGTACTGCGGCACTACCATGGCCTACACCATGTCCCATATCGATGCCATCATCCCCGACGCCCATGTGGCCGAGCTGATGCGCCTCAAGCCCGGTGAACCGGTCCTTTTCATGGACGATCAGGTGTATAATTATGATCATGAGATCGTGGGTCACTCTATGATCTATTTCCGCAGCGGACTTCTGGATCTCAAGTTTTTACGCAAAAATTGGTAATTCTTCCATACCGTTTTGGCTCTTCTCCGGAGGAGGTGCTCGTCCCTGCTGGACCCAGCACCTCCTCTGTTTTTCTTTTCCCTCTTCTTTTGATATTCATTTCTTTTATAATTTTTGTTTTCTCTTCAATAATTCATCACTTTCCCCTTAAAAAATATCTCATATTAAGACTGAGCTTCTGCGGAATCTACAGTCGATTTTATGCAAGGTAAAAGAATTATATTGACTTTTTACTGACTGCTTTGTATAATTCATTTAAGTTGCATGTAGTACAAAGAACTTAGCTTCCTATTTCTTGCTTTCTGCACTGCACCGCTTCCGTTTTCGTGGCCGCCGGCATACCTTTGTCTGCCTCTGTCTGCTTACGGAAGAACACATCGCGTTCCCATCGGCAAGCCAAAACCATCCGAAAGGAGCCAGAACATGAATGTAGTAGAAATGCATGGCATTTACAAGTACTTCGGGGATTTCTGCGCCAACAAGAACATTGAGTTCACCCTGAAGCAAGGTGAGATCCATGCGCTGCTGGGCGAAAACGGCGCCGGCAAGTCCACCCTGATGAACATTCTGTACGGTCTTTATGGGCATGACGCGGGTCAGATCCTGATCAACGGCAAGGAAGTCCACATGGACAGCCCCAGCGTCGCGATCCAGAACGGGATCGGCATGGTGCATCAGCACTTCATGCTCATTCCCCAGCTCACCGTCACGCAGAACATCTTCCTGGGTATGGATAAGGAGACCGGTCTTGTCCACAAGATCAAGGAACTGGATAAGAAGGTACTGGACCTTAACGACCGTTATGGCTTCAATGTCAATCCCCAGTCTCTGATCTGGCAGATCCCTGTCGGCGTCCAGCAGAAGGTGGAGATCCTGAAGGTCCTGATGCGCAAGGCCAAGATCCTCATTCTGGACGAGCCCACCGCTGTTCTGACTCCCAACGAGGTGGAGGAGCTGTTCCAGTCCATCCGCATGCTGGCTGACAGCGGCTACTCCATTATTCTGATCACTCATAAGATGAGCGAAGTCATGACCTACGCCGACCGGGTCACCGTCATGCGCCTGGGCGAGGTTATCGGCAGCGTTAACGTAAAGGAGACCACCGAGAAGGAGCTGGCCCACATGATGGTAGGCCGCGACGTCAACCTGGACCGGCAGATCACGCCCCAGGAGGCCGGCGCTCCCCTGCTGGAGATCAAGGACCTCCACGTCAACAACGACAAGGGCCTGGGCGCCGTCAACGGCGTCACTTTCTCGGTCCGTGCCGGTGAGATCGTCGGTATCGCCGGCGTGGACGGCAACGGCCAGCTGGAGCTGGGCGAGGCTATCGTGGGCGGCCGCAAGATTGAGAGCGGCGACGTGTGCATCGAGGGCCAGTCGGTGGCCAAGAGCACCATCCGCCAGCATCTGGACGCGGGCCTGGCCCATATCCCGGACGACCGTCTTGCCAAAGGTCTGGTTCTCCAGTTCCCTGTGAAACAGAACCTGATCATGGGCAGCCAGCGCAAGGCCCCTTACGCCCACGGCCTGATGGCCAACAGCAAGGCCATCAATGAGCACGCCGCCGTTATGGTCAAGGAGTTCGATATCCGTCCCCATGACCCTGAATATCTGGCCGGCGGCCTGTCTGGCGGCAACCAGCAGAAGGTCATTCTGGCCCGTGAGGTGGACCGGGACCCCAAGGTCATGCTGGCTATCCAGCCCACCCGCGGCCTGGACATCGGCGCCATCGAGTTCGTCCGTTCCAAGCTGGTGGAGGAGCGCTCCAAGGGCAAGGCCGTTCTGCTCATCTCCACCGATCTGGATGAGATCCGCTCCCTCAGCGACCGTATCCTGGTCATTCACGGCGGAAGATTTATGGGCGAGGTGTCGGCTGATGTTGACATCAGCACGCTCGGCCTGATGATGGCCGGCAAGAGCCAGGCTGAGATCAACGCGGAGCAAGCCGCTGTAGAAGGAGGCGCTCAGTAATGAACGAAAAAGTCAAAGGGCTGGTCCAGTCCTTCTGGAAGCCCCTGGTAGCCATTCTGCTGTCCATCTTGTGCAGCTGGGTGCTGCTGACGGCATTCGGCTATCCGGCCAATGAGGCCTTTATCTCCCTGTGGAACGCCACGTTCCAGAACCTGCGCGTATTCGGCAACACCCTGAACAAGGCCTGTCCCCTGCTCTTCACCGGCATCGCCGTGGCCATCGGCAACCGGGGCAGCGTCTTCAACATCGGTGCGGAAGGTCAGTTCATCATGGGCTGTACCGCTGCCACCTGGGTGGGCATCACCTTCACCGGCATGCCCGGCCCCCTGCTGATGGTCCTGATGGTCCTGGCCGGTGCTCTGGCCGGCGGCGCCTGGGCTTTCATTCCCGGCCTGCTCAAGACCAAGTTTTCCATCTCCGAAGTCATCACCACCATCATGTTCAACTACATTGCCCTCCAGCTGGTGGGCTTCCTGGTCCGCAATCCCATGCGCGACCGCAGCCAGGCCGAGCCTCAGTCCTATGCCATCGCCGAGCAGGGCTTCATGCCCTACCTGATCGAGAAGACCAAGCTGCATCCCGGCTTCTTCGTGGGCTGCATCGTGGCTGTCATCGTCTACATCCTGCTCTTCAAGACCTACTTTGGCTATGAGGTCCGCGCCGTAGGCTACAACCGCACTGCGGCCAAGTACGGCGGCATCAATGTCAACCGCACTATGATCCTCACCATGCTCATCTCCGGCGCTCTGGCCGGTATAGGCGGCGCGTTTGAAGTGGCCGGCTCCGCCCACTACCTCTACGAGAAGATCTCCAATGGCTACGGCTTTACTGCCATCGCCGTTTCTATCCTGGCCGCCAACAACCCCATCGGCGTCATCTTCAGCTCCCTGCTCTTCGGCTTCCTGGCCTCCGGCTCCACCGCCATGCAGCGCAGCATCGGCGTATCTGCCTCCTTTGCTGACATTGTCCAGGGCATCATCATCATCTTTGTGGCTGTTGCTGCCGTCAGCCAGGTCAAAAAGAGCAAGAAGCCCATCAAGAAACCCGACAGCAAAAAGCCTGTATTAAAGGAGGCGAAGCAGTAATGGATCAGCTCTCTTTCTTCCTCGCTGCCACGGTCCGTATGGCCATTCCGCTTCTGATCGCTGCTCTTGGCCTGGTGGTCTCCGAGCGTGCCGGCCTGATGAACATCGGCGTGGAGGGCACCATGCTCTCCGGCGCATTCGCGGCCTTCGCCGTTGCCATCGGCACCGGTAGCTACTGGCTGGGCCTGCTGGCCGGCATGGCCGCCGGCGCCCTGATGGCCCTCATTTTTGCCGTGGCCTCCATCCATTTCCGTGCCCCTCAGATCGTCATCGGCTGCGCCATCAACATGCTGGGCTCCGGCTTTACCGCCGTGCTCTTCCGCAAGATGTTCTTTGACGCCTCCTCCGGCGGCACTCAGGCCACTCCCTTCCCTTCCATCAGCATCCCTGTCCTCTCCAAGATTCCCGTTCTGGGCCCAACCCTGTTCAACCATAATATCATCGTTTACATCGGTTTCCTGCTGGTGCCCGCCGTCTGGTTCCTGATGAACCGCACCTCCGTCGGCACCCGCATCATCGCCGTGGGCGAGCATCCCAAGGCGGCCGACTCCCTGGGCATCAATGTCTTTGCTACCCGCTATGCCGCCACCATTTTCAGCGGCGTGCTCATGGGCATGGCCGGTGCCTACCTTGCCATTGCTCAGTCCAACACCTTCCAGGTCGATATGACCGGCGGCAAGGGCTACATTGCCATGGCCGTGGTGGTGCTGGGCAAGTGGAGAGCCATTGGCTGTCTGGCCGGCGCCCTCATCTTTGGCGGCGCCAACGCCCTGCAGATGACCCTGCAGAACTCCGGCCTGGGCATCCCCTCCAACCTGATTCTTATGGTCCCCTATGTGGTCACTGTCCTGGCCGTGCTGGCTGCCTGCAAGCGCAAGGCGATCGACGCCAGCGCCAAGGGCGTGCCCTACATCAAGTCCTGAGCCGTCTGTCTCAAAACAGTATTCCCGCCCGGTGTGTACGCCGGGCGGGAATTTTTTATTTGAATTGCTTCTCTGCGGCGATGAGCGCGGTGCAGCACATTCTGTTCCCTCCCGGAGAGACCTTCTTATTCCGTCAAACCGCCAAGGAACTTTTTTGTACTACTATCTACATATTGTATGAAGAAAAGGGTCGAAGGAGGAACAAAACCGGACAAAATTCAATTCCTTCCGGTACGTACTTTTAGTATTTTTAGGTATTATACACTAATTTCAAATATCTTTACAAATTAAATTGACATATTTAACGATAGCATCTATAATGGTACTATCGAATTACCAATGAAGGATAAGGTTTGTATCTTTCCTTTTTTTATTTTTCATTTTCATCTAGTAGTACATATTATTATATTACATATTACATTCCTATGTATCTTCATCTTGTCCCAGTCCGTTAAAAGCCCCAACGGGTTTTTAAAATTAATAAAACGGAGGAATGAACATGAAAAAGCTGATTCCCTTGATCCTGGCCGGTGCCATGCTCCTGGGCGCTGCCGCCTGCGGCGGCGGTTCCAGCGCTCCCGCCAACTCCAAAGCTCCTGAGGCTTCCGCCCCCGCTGCCCAGGCCTCCGACGTGAAGATCGGCATTCTCATCCCCGGCTCCCCCACTGACGGCGGCTTCTCCCAGCAGGGCGCCGAGGCCGGCAAGAAGCTGGCCTCCACCTACGGTTATACCGTCTCCACCGTTGAGGCCGGCACTGCCGACACCATCAAGTCCGAGGCTGAGACCATGGCGGCTGACGGCTACAAGATCGTCTTCGGTCACGGCGGCCAGTGCTCCGCTCCTTTCGCCGAGATCTGCGAGGACTACCCCGACACCTGGTTCGTCACCTTCGGCGGCACCGAGATCCGTGACAACCTCTTCCCCGTGTGCATGTGCGCTGAGGAAGGCACCTACATTCTGGGTGTGGCCGCCGGCATGATGACCAAGAGCAACAACATCGCCTACACCCTGGGCGGTGACTACCCCGCCTACACCAAGACCACCATGGGCTTCGTTCTGGGTGCCAAGAGCGTGAACCCCTCCCTCAAGGTCCAGGAGGCCGTCCTCAGCTCTCCCGACTCCAACGAGTGCTATGAGACCACCATGAACCAGATCAACAGCGGCGCCGATTTCATCCTCTCCAACTCCAACGAGGGCCAGGCCGGCGCTATGAAGGCGGTCACCGAGTCTGACGGCGTGTACACCTTCGGCTGCCTGGGCAACTTCTTCGACATGGCCCCCGGCAAGGTCCTGGGCAACATCATCGGCGATTACTCCATCGGCTATGACAACGCCACCAAGGCCATCATGGACAGCACTGCCAAGGCTGAGATCATGTATCTGACCATCGCCAACGGCTGTATCACCGTGGACTGGAACCCCGATGTGGAAATGCCCGATGATGTGAAGGCCGCCGTGGAGCAGACCATGGAGGACATCAAGTCCGGCAAGATCGACGTTCCCAACGAGTATGAGCAGGATCAGGCTGCCGAGCTGCTGGCCTCCTACAAGTAAGACTTCCGCATTATCTCCTCATCGAATCTGCGGGGAGGGCCGGCGCATTCGCGCCGGCCCTTTTTCATTTCTTCCCTTTCCCTGTCTCGCGCACACATTCTGTCAAAAAGGAGATGATCATTTGAAGTCAAGCATCCTTTTCATCGGCGGCGGCATCATGTCTGCCGCGGCGGCGGCTGCTCTGGCCCGGGCCGGCCATCCGGTGACTGTGCTGGAAAAAGGAGAACCGGCCTGCGGCGCGTCGGGCGCCAATCTGGGACAGCTCTCCCTCTTTGACCGCACCGAGCCCTGGCACTACGCTCTGGCCATGGAGAGTTTCGGGATATTCTCCGGTCTGGCCGACGAGCTGGAATACGCCCCCTCCGGCGGTGTGGTGGTGCTGCAGAACGAGGAGCAATACCGCGGCGCCATCCCGGTGGCGGAGGCCCTCCGCGCCCTGGGGGAGCCGGCCCAGCTTATCCTGGGTCCGGAGGTACGGCGGGTGGAGCCCTGTCTGGACCATACCAGGATCTACGGCGTGCTCTACTGCCCCAATGAGGGAAAGCTCAACCCCCTGCGCACCACCCTGTATTACTGCCGCCAGGCCCAGGCCGCCGGCGTCCGCTTCTTCCCGCACACCGCCGTCACCGGATTTGAGACCCGGGGCGGCACGGTGACCGCCGTCCGCACCGACCGGGGTGAGTTCCATGCCGACGTGGTGATCGCGGCGGCCGGGGCCTGGACGGGAGAACTCTGCGCGAAGCTGGGCCTGAGCCTGCCCATGGGCTTCCACCGGGCCACCGCCTTTGTATCCCAGCCCGTCCCGCCCTGCATCAACGGTCCCATCGTGGGCGGCGAGCTCTTTCTGGCCCACCGGGACATGTCGCTCCGGCGTCATATCGGTCTGGGCGGCGTGCAGACCGCCCAGGGCAGCGTCATCATCGCCCAGGCCACCGAGACCGCCCCGCTGGGGAGCCGCTCGGTGAGCCTGCCCGGCCTCTGCCTCACTGCCCGCACCTTCCTGGACCACTTTCCCACCCTGGGAGAGCTGCAGATCGTCCGGGCCTGGGCCTGCGTGACCCCCTATACCCACGACGGGCTGCCCCTCTTCGGCTTTACCCGGGAGTATCCCAATCTCTTTGTCCTCTCCGGCTTCAAGGGGGCCTTCTCCGTGGCCCCCGCCGTGGCCCGTATCCTGGTCCGTGCGCTGGACGAGGGCTATGTATGGGAGAACGATTCCTTTTCCCCCAGCCGCGCCCCGCATGAACCCACAAAGGAGTGATGTATATGCAGCGTATCCGGCAGCACCCCATTCTCCCCATCGAAGAGCGGGAGACCGTTCACATCACGGTGGACGGCCGGCCTGTAGAGGCCCGGGCGGGGGACACCATTGCCGCCGCCCTTCTGGCCGCGGGCATCCGGGTCTTTCGCCGCACCCACCGGTTTCACGAGCCCCGGGGGATCTTCTGCGGCATCGGCCAGTGTACCGACTGCGTCATGGAGGTGGACGGCCGTCCCAATGTGCGCACCTGCGTTACCCGGGTCCGGGAGGGTATGATCATACGGACACAGGAGGGAAACGGCCATGAAGACCTATGACGTGATCGTGGTGGGCGCCGGTCCCGCCGGACTGGGCGCCGCCATTCAGGCCGGGCAGGCCGGGGCCAGCGTTCTCCTGCTGGATGAGAACGACCGTCCCGGCGGCCAGCTCTTCAAGCAGATCCACAAATTCTTCGGCTCCCGGGAGCACTGTGCCGGCACACGGGGTTATGACATCGGCCTGCGCCTTCTGCGCCAGGCAGAGGAGGCCGGGGTGGAGACCGCCCTGGGGCACCGGGTCTGGGGCATTTTCCCCGACGGCAGCGTCACCGCCGCCACGGAGACGGAGAGCGTCCGCTGCCGCGGGCGGTTTCTGGTGCTGGCCACCGGCGCGTCGGAGAACGCCCTCTCCTTCCCCGGCTGCACCCTGCCCGGGGTAATGACCGCCGGCGCCGCACAGACCTTCGCCAACATCCACCACGTGCTGCCCGGCCGGGACATCGTGATGGTGGGCTCGGGCAATGTGGGCCTCATCGTCACCTATCAGCTCCTCCAGGCGGGAGCCAATGTGAAGGCCATTCTGGAGGCCGCGCCTCACATCTCCGGCTATGCCGTCCACGCCGGTAAGGTCCGCCGGGCGGGCGTGCCCATCCTGCTGGGCCACACCGTCACCCGGGCCATGGGGGAAGAAACGCTGGCAGGAATTGAGATCGCCCAGGTGGATGAACACTTCCGGCCCGTTCCCGGCACGGAGCAGACCATCTCCTGCGACACGCTGTGCCTCGCCGTGGGCCTCTCCCCCCGGCTGGAGCTGGCCCAGACCGCCGGATGCCGCATGGTATGGTCGGGACCGCTGGGTGGCCTGCTGCCTGTCCACAGCCCCGAACTGGAGACCAGTGTGGAACACATTCTGGTGGCCGGTGATCTGGCCGGTATTGAGGAGGCCAGCACCGCCCTGGACGAGGGACGGCTGGCCGGCCTCCGGGCCGCCTTCCGCCTGGGACTGCTGGAGGCCGGGGACTATGAGGACAGGAGCGCCGTCATCCGGCAGCGGCTGGACTGCCTGCGGCAAGGGCCCTTTGGCGAAGGCCGCCGCAGAGCCAAGGAGGAGGTTTGGAGCCGTGTCTGAACAACATGAAATCGTCTGCCGCTGCGAGGAAGTCACCCGGGAGGAGATCATGGAGGCCATCCGCCAGGGCGACGGCTCGCTGGACGCCATCAAAAGGCGCACCCGGGCGGGAATGGGCTTCTGCCAGGGCCGCACCTGCCGTCGGCTCATCGCCCGCATCCTCAGCGCTTACTACCAGCTGCCCGCCGACCGCTTTCTCCCCGGCAGCGTCCGCATCCCCATCACCCCCATTTCCCTCCGCCTGCTGGCCGGGACCGCGGACGGAGAGATCGACCCGGAGGAGGAACAGCCGTGAGACGCATTTTCATCGATTGCCGGGAGCGTATCCCCTGCGACCCCTGCCAGCACGCCTGCCCCACCGGTGCCATCCATATCGGCAGGGATATCACCGCTCTTCCCCAGATCCGTCCCGAGCTGTGTGCGGGCTGCCTCCGGTGTGTCGCCGCCTGTCCCGGCCAGGCCTGCTTTCTCATCGACCCCGACTACGGCCATGGGGAGGCTACGGTGGATTTCCCCTATGAATATCTCCCCCTCCCCCCTGCCGGCGCGGCTGCCGAGGCCAGGAACAATCTGGGTGAGACCGTCTGTACCGGCCGGGTAGTCCAGGTGCTCTCCCCGCCGGGCGGAGACCACACCCATATCGTCCGTCTGGCCGTCCCCGCAGACAAAGCAGTCCAGGTGCGGGGCATAAAGCCCTGGCGGGGCTGAGCTCCAAACATACAAAAACGCCCCGGCCGCTGTGCGGCGGGGCGTTTGTACGCGCCGACCCGTAAGCAGGCGCGTACAACGGGAGCCGCATCCGTTCCGGATGCGGCTCCCGTTCTTTTTCTGAGATGTGTCCGGATCACCGGAGCGCTTCTTCTTACCGGTGGAGCACCGCGTTCATTTCCTGATAGGCGGGCTTCTCCAGTTCCGCGGAAAGAAGCTCATAGACGTCCGTATGGGTCCCTGCGCCGCAGCCGTCGATGAAAAAGTACCCGTCCCGCCGGAACACAGTGTGCCCCTCCGAACGCAGATGTTTTTCCAGCTGCTCCAGCCGCAGGAATACCGCGTCCACCTCGGCGGCAAACCGGTCGTCAATGGCAGAGTAGGCGGCGCAGAATTCGGTGTTGTTTACGATGCCGCTGTAGACGGCGGGATCATTCTCCTTCGCGTAAAGCAGATACTGCAGGATAAAGTACTTGAATTCGGTATAGGCGTAGTATTCGCTGGACAGCAGCTGAACATACTCGACCCATTGATCCGCGGTTTCGGCTTTGGCCGCATAATAATCGTACAGGCAGACGCCGACATGTGTTCCCCAGCAGTAGGCAGCCAGCTCATTAAGGAGCCCATAGGGGCCGCTCACCTGACTGGCCAGGTTTGTCTCAGGTGTACCCACATAGCTGTAGCGGAAGGTACGCAGATCCTCCGGAATAGATCCGGCCATTTCCAGAGAATTGAACACATCCGTCTCAGTGACGACAATATGGCTTTCATCACCAAGATAAATGGCTTCCCTGTTCCAACCGCCGTTATAGATGGAAAACGCATGGCACTGCTCATGCACGGCGGTATCCAGCCGATCCGTGATCGCAGATGTGCCGCCCCACCACATCAGGATATTGTCACCGCGGAGTGCGGACTCACGCAGCAGATAGGCTCCGTCCGGATCGCAGGCGTCCAGGATCGCGAATACATTGTCCTCCGTCACCGGTGCGTCCAGGCCGGGTACGCCGGAGAAGTCGCCGGCGGAAGGCGGCACCACGGAATCGGGCTCCTTTTCGGGACCGTTTGGGTTCAGCAGTGTAATGCTCAACCGCAGCTCCGGCTGGAACATCCGGCTCATGATGGCCGCCACCTCGCAGCGCATGATGCTGCTCTGGGGACGGAAGGTGCCTTTGGCGTCACTGCCGGTAAGAATGCCCGACCGGTAAAAGGCATAAATCTGCTCGCTGTATTTGTCAGAGGAGGGCACATCGGGGATGGCGCCGGCCTCAACGGTGTTCTTGCTGTCATAGGAGTCCATAACATTATAGAAGATCTTCACAAACTGCGCACGGGTGATCGGTTCAAACCGGTCGTTCCAGTACTCGCTTGTGTAGATCAGGCCATTTCTGTCTGCATAGGTGGCATAGCTCTCATACCAGACGAAGGGGTCGCTCTGCAGGGTGACCTTTCCGTCGTGCACCATCTGGTGCATCCGCGCGGCCAGTGTAACGGCCTCAATAATGGTCAGCGTACCGTTGGGGGAAAAGCTCGTCTTGGAGGTGCCGGCCACCAATCCCTTTTGGTAGGCGAGAGACACACTGTTATAGTACCAGGCGTTCTTCGGAACATCCGTAAACGGGATCTCGCCCGCAGCGGAAGCCCGTGGGACCGGAACAGCAGCAAGAATCAGGACCGCAGACAGAAGGATGCTGACAAGACGCTTCAAGACGGATAACGGCATAAGAAACACTCCTTATATAGAATAGCCGGTATGGAATATTCTGATACGGGAAACACGATATCTGTCTATATAAAACATGGTATCATAATAAACACGCCTTTGCAATGCAAAAACACGCGATACACAGTCTTTTATGCTGTATATCGCGTGTTTTTGTTGATCGGTCAGGCCTTCAGGTTGGCCTTGAGCTGCTCGGTGCGGTCGGTGCGCTCCCAAGTCAGGTCCAGGTCGGTGCGGCCGAAGTGGCCGTAGGCGGCCAGCCTGCGGTAAATGGGACGGCGCAGGTCCAGATCCCGGATGATGGCGGTGGGACGCAGGTCGAAGGTCTTTTCCACCGCGTCCTCCAGGGCCAGGTCGGAGACCGTTCCGGTGCCGAAGGTATCCACCCGGATGGACACCGGCTCGGCCACGCCGATGGCGTAGGCCAGCTGCACCTGGCAGCGGCTGGCCAGACCGGCAGCCACCACGTTCTTGGCCACATACCGGGCGGCGTAGGCGGCGGAGCGGTCCACCTTGGTGGGATCCTTGCCGGAGAAAGCGCCGCCGCCGTGGGGGGCGCTGCCGCCGTAGGTATCCACGATGATCTTGCGCCCGGTGAGGCCGGAATCTCCCTGGGGGCCGCCGATCACGAAGCGGCCGGTGGGGTTGACATAGATCTTGGTGGCCTCGTCCATGAGGCCCTCGGGGATGGTGGGCTTGATGACCAGCTCGATCATGTCCTTCCGGATCTGCTCCAGGCTGGCCTCGGGGCCGTGCTGGGTGGAGACCACCACCGCGTCGATACGAATGGGCTTGTCGTTCTCGTCGTACTCCACGGTGACCTGGGTCTTGCCGTCGGGCCGCAGGTAGTCCACCAGGCCCTCCTTGCGCACGGCGGTGAGGCGCATGGCCATCTTGTGGGCCAGGGAGATGGGCAGAGGCATGAGCTCGGGGGTCTCGTCGCAGGCATAGCCGAACATCATGCCCTGGTCGCCGGCGCCGTTGGTCAGATCCTCGGCCTCGCCGCCCTCCTTGGCCTCCAGGGACTTGTCCACGCCCAGCGCGATGTCAGCGGACTGCTCGTCGATGGAGGTGAGCACGGCGCAGGTGTCGCAGTCGAAGCCGTACTTGGCCCGGTCGTAGCCGATCTCCCGGACCACCTGGCGGGCAATCCGGGGGATGTCCACATAGCAGTGGGTGGTGATCTCGCCCATCACGTTCACCAGTCCGGTGGTGACAGTGGTCTCGCAGGCCACCCGGCCCATGGGGTCCTGCTCCAGAATGGCGTCCAGCACCGCGTCGGAGATCTGGTCGCAGATCTTATCGGGATGTCCCTCGGTAACGGACTCCGAGGTAAAAAGTCTCTTTGCCATTATGATAACTTCCTTTCTCTTTGCCTTTGCGAGAACGGGAACATAGAAAATGCGCTCCGCTGTCCCGGCGGAGCGCATGGATTTGAACGTTTCCATCCTCATCTTTCGATTTACACCGCCGGATTTGGCACCTTTCCCCTCTCCGCATGGGAGACCGGGCAGGTTGCCGGGTTTCATAGGGCCGTTCCCTCCGCCACTCTCGATAAGGCTATTCAATTGACGGGATATATTTTAATCGCTCCCTGCGGGAAAGTCAATATGCAAAACCACCAGTTTACAGGCTATATCAGGCTTTCCAGCCGTTCAGGTAGTCCCGCTGCCCGTCAGTAAGGCTGTCGATGGACAAGCCCATGGCGTGGAGCTTCACACGGCCGATCTCGTCGTCGATGGAGTCGGGCACGCGGTAGACCTTCTTCTCCAGCCCGTCCCGGTGCTTGACCAGCCACTCCAGGGCCAGGGCCTGCACCGAGAAGGACATGTCCATGATCTCGGCGGGATGGCCGTTGCCGGCGGCCAGGTTGACCAGGCGGCCCTCGCCGATGACATTGAGGACCCGGCCGTCGGGCAGGGTGTAGCCCACGATGGAGTCCCGGCGGAGCTCCTGGCGCACCGCCATTCTGGCCAGGGAGGCCACATCCACCTCGCAGTCGAAGTGGCCGGCGTTGGTGAGGATGGCATTGTGCTTCATCTGCTCAAAATGCCGGGGCGTGATCACGTCCTTGCAGCCGGTGACCGTGACGAACACGTCGCCCAGAGGGGCGGCCTGATCCATTGTCATCACCCGGAAGCCGTTCATGGTGGCGTCCAGCGCCTTGAAGGGGTCCACCTCGGTGACGATGACGTTGGCGCCCATGCCGTGGGCCCGCATGGCCACGCCCTTGCCGCACCATCCGTAGCCCGCCACCACCACGGTCTTGCCCGCCACCACCAGGTTGGTGGTGTGCATGATGGCGTCCCACACGCTCTGGCCGGTGCCGTACTTGTTGTCATAGTAGTGCTTGGCCTTGGCGTCGTTCACCGCCATCATGGGACAGGGCAGGATACCCTCCCGCTCCCGGGCGCGCAGGCGCAGGATGCCGGTGGTGGTCTCCTCGCAGCCGCCGATGAGGTTTTCTCCCAGGTGGGCGCACTTGCCCCCCAGCAGGTGGATCAGGTCGCCGCCGTCGTCCACCACCAGGTGGGGCTTGAACTTCAGCGTCTCAATGAGATGGGCCTCGTACTCCTCCGCCGTGGCGCCGTGGATACCGAAGGTCTCCACCCCCATGCTGGCCAGTCCGGCGGCCACGTCGTCCTGGGTGGACAGGGGGTTGGAGCCGGTGAGCCGCACTTCCGCCCCACCCTTTTGCAGAACACAGCCCAGGTTGGCCGTCTTTGCCTCCAGATGGACCGACACGGCGATGCGCAGCCCGGCGAAGGGACGCTCCTTCTCAAAGCGGGCCTCGATGCCTCCCAGGGCGGGCATGAAGTCCCGCACCCACTGGATCTTCCGGCGGCCGGACTCGGCCAGGGACATATCCTTTACAATGCTCATGGATGACCTCCTATGTATGGTGCGGGGACTGCGGCCCGCTTTTTGTCTGTCTGTTGCATTATATCAGACCTTTTGCCAAAAGAAAACCCCGGGGGCCGCAAATACGGCCCCCGGGACGGGTATCATGCTGCAATCAGCCCAGGAAGAACTGGCTGATGGTGATGACCAGGCCGGAGAACACGATGGACACGGTGGACACCAGCTTGATGAGGATGTTCAGGGAGGGACCGGAGGTGTCCTTGAAGGGGTCGCCCACGGTATCGCCGATGACGGCGGCCTTGTGGCAGTCGGAGCCCTTGCCGCCGTGTTTGCCGGACTCGATATACTTCTTGGCGTTATCCCAGGCGCCGCCGGCGTTGGACATGAACACAGCCACGGCGAAGCCGGTGACGGTCACGCCGCCCAGCAGGCCCACCACGGCCTCCACGCCCAGGATGCAGCCGGTGACGATGGGCACCACGATGGCCAGCAGAGAGGGCGTGACCATCTCACGCAGGGCGCCCCGGGTACACAGGTCCACACAGGAGGCATAGTCGGGGTCGGCCTTTCCGTCCATGATACCGGCGATCTCCCGGAACTGGCGGCGGACCTCCACCACGATGGACTGGGCCGCCCGCTGCACGCCGCTCATGGTCAGGGCGGCGAAGATGAAGGTAAGCATGGCGCCCACGAAGATGCCCACCAGCACAGCGGGATTGGTGAGGGACAGGTCCACCACGCCGCCGATCTTGGCCTTGACCACGTCCACATAGGACACCAGCAGGGCCAGGGCGGTGAGGGCGGCCGAGCCGATGGCAAAGCCCTTGCCGGTGGCGGCGGTGGTGTTGCCCAGGGAATCCAGAGCGTCGGTGCGGTTGCGGACCTCCTCGCCCAGGCCGCTCATCTCGGCGATGCCGCCGGCGTTGTCGGCCACAGGGCCGTAAGCGTCGGTGGCCAGGGTAATGCCCAGGGTGGACAGCATGCCCACGGCGGCGATGCCGATGCCGTACAGGCCCATGCTGAATCGCTCGGCGTAGTCGGCGGAGGCGGTGGACAGGGAGCCGCCGGCGGCCACGAAGGAAACGATGATGGCCACGCCCACGATGATGATGGGAGCGGCGGTGGACTTCATGCCCAGGGAGATGCCGCCGATGATGGTGGTGGCGGCGCCGGTCTCGGTGGAGTCGGCCAGCTGCTGGGTGGGCTTATAGGTATCGGAGGTGTAGTACTCGGTAAAGTAGCCGATGGCACAGCCGGCCACCAAGCCGGCCAGGATGGCCACGTACACGCCCATGTTGCCCAGGATGAAATAGGTCAGCGGGGCGGCCAGCACAGCGGCCAGGGCGGCGGCGCTGTAGGTACCCTTGCGCAGGGTGCCCAGCAGGTCCCGCTGGGTGGCGCCCTCCTTGGTGCGGATGAGGAAGGTGCCCAGCACGGAGCAGACCACGCCAACCACAGCGATGGCCAGGGGGAGCAGCATGGCATTCCACGCCTTGCCGGCGGCGGCGTAGGCGGAGGCGCCCAGGGCGAAGGTAGCCAGGATGGAGCCCACATAGGACTCGTACAGGTCGGCGCCCATACCGGCCACGTCGCCTACGTTGTCGCCCACGTTGTCGGCGATGGTGGCGGGGTTGCGGGGGTCGTCCTCGGGGATGCCGGCCTCTACCTTGCCCACCAGGTCAGCGCCCACGTCGGCGGCCTTGGTGAAGATACCGCCGCCCACACGGGCAAACAGGGCCATAAAGGAGGCGCCCATGCCGAACATGACCATGGTCTGGGCAATCTTCACCGCGTCATAGTGGGCCACATACTTCAGGATATGGAACCAGACGGACACATCCAGCAGGCCCAGGCCCACCACGGTGAAGCCCATGACCGCGCCGGAGGAAAAGGCCACGCTCAATCCCCGGTTCAGGCTCTCGTGAGCGGCGTGAGCCGTGCGGGCGTTGGAGGCGGTGGCGATCTTCATGCCGATGAAGCCGGCCAGCGCGGAATAGCAGCCGCCGGTGACAAAGGCGAAGGGAATGAACCAGTTATCCAGCTGATGGGTGGCCACCAGCACCAGCAGCGCCGCGAATACCACCACGAATATCTTGGCTACCGTGGTATACTGGCGCTTCAGGTAGGCATTGGCACCCTTGCGGATGGAAGCGGCCAGCTTCTTCATCCGATCGGTGCCCTCAGAGAACTTCAGCACTTTGTTGGTCTGGATCCACGCAAAAACGAGCGCGATCACCGCGCCCAGAATGCCGATCCAGAACAGGTCCTGTGCATTCATGTTTTTCAGCTCCTTTTTCTTGCTTGCTCGGAAACCGGATTAAGCTTCGGCTTCCTCCTCTTTCAGCCCCATTATCTTAGCGCAAATCAAGCTTCAAATGCAAGGACTTCAAACTTTATTATCGTTTGATTTATTTTATTTTACTTTTTATACAAAAAATCCATATTTACTTTTATCTTATTATTGCTATTTTACGAATAAAAACAAAGATTTTCTTCTGCTCTCTATATGTCTTTCCAATAAAAAAACACTGCCCGTGACAGCACGGGCAGTGTTTACGTTTTGATTCAAATCGTCCATTCACTGTGGATCAGTCCTACCAGGAACCACTGTTCCTCATAGGGTGCAAATACCAGTTTCAGAGAGCACCAGTCAAATCCCCCCTGTTTCGGATCCAGGCTGGAAAAATGGTACTCTACAAAGCGGCAGTCCACAAAGACATCCGCCACATTCTCCAGCGCGTTTCCCTGGGCGATCACCTGGTCCACCGCCATCTCCGGCGCTTCCCGGTAGTCGGCATTCCAGACGTAGCGCCGGATATACTCCGGCATGGTCATGCGGATGTGGTCTCCCTTCCCGTCAGTAAATCCCCATAGGAACACCGTCTCCTGCTCCGCTGCCGAAGCGATCTCATCCGGCAGGAAGCACAGGTCGCTCTCCGGATCCACGGTGGAATACGGCGTAAAAGTGACTCCGTTCACCGGATGGACCATGCTGGCCAAAGCGACATAATTCTCGTCTGCCAGGGCGTCGAGTACAGCCCCGGCGCGCTTGAGCAGCAGATCGTCATCCGCTGTATCCATCGGCTCCACCGACAGTCCTGCCTCGTTCAGGCGGGGCTCCAGATCTCCCCGGCTGCTCAGCGCCGCGGTGCCCGACGCTGCCCGCATGGTATTGCGTACCGGTGCGCTTCGGCCGAACAGGAAACTGACGCTGCACAGCATCCCCGCCGCCAGGCAGCACAAAAACAGCACGATAAAAATTGGAACTGCCTTCTTCATGGGAACACCTCGATTCCATAGGCAGAACTCGGCCCTATCTATTTTACTGTAGTCTCTCAGAAAAAACAACTACAAATGGTTACAAAACCGAATTCTATTTGCCGATTTGCACAAACGTCTTGCGTTACCTTCCAAAAAAGAATATAATATGGATAAATCCGGATGGGAATAACACCCGTATTTTCCTCTCATCCTACCGGAGCAAGCCGGCCCCGTCTGCCGCGGGCCGAGAATGAGGTGAATGGGACCATGCATGAACATGAACTGCAGTTTCATATCAAATGTAAACCGGGCGACGTGGGCCGCTACTGCATCCTGCCCGGCGATCCCGGCCGCTGTGAGAAGATCGCGGCCTATTTCGACAACCCGGTAAAGATCCAGTCCAACCGGGAATACACCACCTATACCGGCACCCTGCTGGGCGAGAAGGTCAGCGTCTGCTCTACCGGCATCGGCGGCCCCTCCGCCGTCATCGCCATGGAGGAGCTCCATGCCATCGGCGCGGACACCTTCGTCCGGGTGGGCACCTGCGGCGGCATTGCCCTGAAGGTCAAGAGCGACGATGTGGTCATCGCCACCGGCGCCGTCCGCCATGAGGGCGCCAGCCGGGAGTACGCCCCCATCGAGTTCCCCGCCGTCGCCGACTATGAGGTGCAGGAGGCCCTGGTGGCCGCCGCCAAGGATCTGGGCAAGCCCTGGCACGCCGGCGTGGTCCAGTGCAAGGACTCCTTCTACGGCCAGCACAGCCCCGGCCGGATGCCGGTCTCCTACGAGCTGCTGCACAAGTGGGAGGCGTGGAAGCGGCTGGGTGTCCTGGCCTCCGAGATGGAGTCGGCCGCCCTGTTCTGCTGCGCCGCCGCCCTGGGTGTGCGCTGCGGCTCCTGCTTCCATGTGATCTGGAACCAGGAGCGGGAGGCCGCCGGCCTGGACCAGGCGGAGAGCCACGACCTCTCCGCCGCCATTGAGGTGGGCATCGAGGCTGTCAAAAAGCTGATCGTGGCCGACCGAGCCAAATGATTCCTCCTTCCCCGCCGCGGGTCCGGTACCATGTGCCGGGCCCGTTTTTTGTATCGTTGCGAGCGGAAATTAGGTCGGAATCCGAACCTTTTGTTGACTTTTCACATATCCTGTGTTATACATAGAATACTCTTTGCACTGCATTACATCCCGCCCGGGATGCGAGATCAACAGTACAGACTGAGCAGGCGATGCCCGCCGGGCATGGGGCCGGGCCGCACAGTGGCAGCAGATGGTATCAGATCCGTCTGCGGGACAGTTGTATGTTCCGCGGACGGATTTTTTTATCCTTTTGGGGAACAGATCGTCGCAATGAGGTGCCAGTAAGAGAGATCATCACCGCCGCGCACCGCGGCAGAAACGAGGAGTTCTTTTATGACAGCCAGCCACAAAGAGCAGCCCGCTCCCCGCCCCCCTGTCCATGAGGACGCCATGATCCGCCGGGTCTCCCTGGTGGGTATCGTGGGCAACATTCTTCTCACCGCCTTCAAGCTCTTCGCAGGCATCTACGGCAGGTCGGCGGCCATGGTGTCCGACGCGGTCCACTCCCTCTCCGACGTATTTGCCACCTTCATCGCCTTTCTGGGCGTCAAACTGTCCAAGCGCCCGCCGGACCGGCAGCACCCCTACGGACATGAGCGGCTGGAATGCGTGGCCTCCCTGATCCTGGGCCTGATTCTGCTGGCCACCGGCCTTGGCATCGGAAAAGTAGGACTGACCAACATTTTTTCCAGCGGAAACGCCGGTCTGACCGCCCCCGGCGCCATTGCCCTGGCGGCTGCCGTGGTCTCCATCGTGGTAAAGGAGGCCATGTACTGGTATACCCGCCATTATGCCAAGCTCCTCAACTCCCCCGCTTTTCTGGCCGACGCCTGGCACCACCGGTCGGACGCCTTTTCCTCTGTCGGCTCTCTCATCGGCATCGGCGGCGCCATGCTGGGCTTTCCGGTGCTGGACTCGGTGGCCGGCGTCGTCATCTGCCTGTTCATCCTGAAGGTGGCCTATGATATTCTCAAGGATGCCATCTCCAAAATGCTGGACACCTCCTGCGGAGAGGATTTTGAGCGGCAGGTCACCGACTATGTGGAGGCTCAGGAGGACGTGATCTGCGTGGATATGCTCCATTCCCGCATGTTCGGCAGCCGTGCTTACATCGACCTGGAGATCGAGGTGGACGGCAGCAAGTCCCTGTGGGAGAGCCACGCCATTGCTGAGCGGGTCCACGCTGGTGTGGAGCAGAACTTCCCGGATATCAAGCACATCATGATCCACGTCAATCCGGCCAGCCTGCCCGCCGCGCCGGACTGAGCCCGCCCCGCATCCCGCCATGGACAAAGCGGCCGAAATAGGGTAAACTGGTCTCAACCTTTGAACTGTGAGGTGGCTTCATCCAATGCGCATCCAAAAACGTCTGCCGGCCCTCCTGCTGGCGCTCCTGCTCTCACTGGGCCTGCTCTCCGGCTGCGGCGGCTCCCTCGCCCCGCTTCCCTCGCCGGCGGAGACCGGGCTCACCGCCGTCCAGCCCGCGCAGTCCGCCCTGCCCCTCTCCCCCGCTCCCGTTCCGGAACCGGCGGAGACCCAACCGCCGGAGATCCCAGATCTCCCGGAGGACGGGAGCTACACCTCCCCGGAGGACGTGGCGGAGTATCTGGTGCTCTATGAGCACCTGCCCGACAATTTCATCACCAAAAATCAGGCCAGGGACCTGGGCTGGGACAGCAGCAAGGGCAACCTGTGGGACGTGGCCCCCGGCATGAGCATCGGCGGCGACCGGTTCGGCAACTACGAGGGGCTTCTCCCCGACGCGGACGGCCGCCGGTGGACCGAGTGCGACGTCAACTATGAGGGCGGCTACCGGGGCGTGGAGCGGATCATCTTCTCCAACGACGGCCTGATCTACTATACCGACGACCACTACAAGAGCTTCACCCAGCTCTGGCCCTGAGGAGGATATCAATATGGAAGAGACCCCTATCGTCCGTCTGGAGGCCTGGCGCCTCACCTGCCCTGAGGAGGCCCACCCCTATCTCCGCCAAATGCTGGCCCTGCCCGCGTCCTATGGTGACAACCTGGACGCTCTGTATGATATCCTCACCGAGCGCGGTCCCCTGGGCATCGTGCTCATGGGCAGCGAAACCATGAAACAGACCAGCTGGGGCAAGCGGCTCCTGGGCGTTTTGATCCAGGCCGTCAACGAGAACCCCGGCCTGCACCTGGTCTTCCGGGATTGAGCTGAGATGCTGCCCCGATCCGCGGATGCCTAACAAAAAAGTCCTGAACTCGTCTGAGTTCAGGACTTTTTGCTGCACTTTTATGTTAATGCGTACTGAACAAAGCTATAAGCCTTGAAAGCCAGGGCTTACAAGGCCAATCAGCTTTGTTCAGATGCAGGGTTTTCGGATGAATCCGCCCGAAAACCCTGCACGTTCCGATGAAGCGCTGCGGCGCGTAATCGGAACTACGCATTGTAACAATGCCTGAATTGGATCAAAAGGGCTGAGAATGGTCCTTTTGATCCAATTGTACGGCTGCTGCCGCACGAACAAACCGCAAAGCGGTTTATTCAGCAGACATTATGTTAGAACAGGATCAGGCTCATACAGGTGCCTTGCTGGCCGCGCCCACCGCCATCAGGTAGCGGACCAGGGTATACACCACCAGGACAGTGGCGATGACGGTCTCCACCAGGACCACCGGGGACAGCCACGCAACGGCATAGCCCAGCTTGGTCAGGCAGGCCATGGACTGCTTGGCGGCGATGGCGGTGATGACCATGGGGAAGGTGAATGCCGCGTAGCTGGGATAGAAGGGCAGCTTCAGGAAGCCCGGCAGGCGGATGAGCACGATGATGTACACAAGGGTGGATACCGCCAGCATCCCCCAGATCATAGCCGCGCTTTTGGGCGCCACCGACTGGATATAACCTGCCAGGCACAGGCTGACAGGAGCGGCATAGATGCAGAAGAGGGGCTTGGGCGGGTCCTTCTGCACAGGCAGCTTGACATAGCGGCAGGTCACCAGCACCAGCAGGGCGATCAGGCAAATGAAGCCGAACCAGAAAGCCCATGTGCCGATGCTCCCGGTCATCTCAAAGGCGGGCGCCGTCAGGCTGGCCACAACGATGCCCACATAGACGATAAAGTAGCTGGCAAAGACCTTGGAAAGCTCCAGCTTGACCACAAATTTCGCGGTGAACCAGACGATCAGCGCCAC
Source organism: Pseudoflavonifractor sp. HCP28S3_F10 (assembly GCF_052065415.1). Classification (NCBI taxonomy): domain Bacteria; kingdom Bacillati; phylum Bacillota; class Clostridia; order Eubacteriales; family Oscillospiraceae; genus Pseudoflavonifractor; species Pseudoflavonifractor sp. HCP28S3_F10. The sequence continues at coordinate 45,608 of NZ_JBQHUB010000022.1, forward strand.
ATGCAGTCCGATGCCGGCAAACCAGCAGATCCGGGCCGCGCCCGTGCCGATGAAGGGCTTGGCATAGACAGACAGCAGCATGGCGGCCATGGAAAACGTGCCGGAGACGCTGGCGACCACAGGGTCCTGCATCGCCTGGCAGACCCCTTTCCAGCAGAAGATCACCTTCAGGATCAGGCACAGCCAGAGCACCGCGGCCAGGGCGCCGAACACAAGGCGGACACCCTCGCTGTAGCTCTGCAGCAGGTTGCCCAGAGCCGCCAGGCCCAGCATCACGCCGGCGGCGGGGATGGGCAGGGCTTTGAGGAAGCCTTTCATGGAACCGCCCCCCTTCTTTATGCCGCGTCGGTGTTCTTGATGCCCAGTTCACGGCAGACGATCTCGCCCACCTTCCAGGCACACAGGCCGGTAAAGCGGATGCACTGTTCCTTGTGCTCCCCCTTGCCCATGTCAAATTCCCGGGTCAGGACCCGGCAGCAGATGGCGTTCTTTCCATTGGCCTCCTTGAACCAGTCGTGCAGTTCATGGGTCAGCGCCATGCACTTGTTGACCTTGGGGTCCTTGGGCCCTGTCTGCTCCGTGCGGCCAAAAAACATGCCCAGCGCCAGGACGCCGCCGTTGAGGGCGCCGCAGGCGCAGCCGGAGCGCCCGATGCCCACCGCCATTCCGGAGGCCATGGCGATGACCTCTTCCGGAACATCCAGGTCAAAATTCGTGCGGATGGCAGACATCAGGGCTTCACAGCAGAAATATCCTCCCGGAAATTGTCCTCCGCATCCTTCTGGATCTTCTTCAAACTGACCTCTTTTGCACGGATCTCCATACATTTTCCCCTCTCTCTCAAAAATTCCGAGTAATTCCCTCGGATAATCTTATTTTAAAATGAGCCCATGCCCCCGTCAATATTTTTGTAGTAAATTTGCATAGTTTTATTTGAAAGGTTGATTGTAAAATCAAGTTGGACACTTGAGTAAAAAATCCATAGTGATTTCTCTCCCCGTGGTAGAATGAAGTTACCACACAACTTCTACAGAGGGAGGGCAATCA
>NZ_JBQHUB010000023.1:0-42011 GCF_052065415.1 Pseudoflavonifractor sp. HCP28S3_F10
TTATTAAATGCGCAAAGCAGCGTTGATGCGGTCCTCTCCAAGTGTTTTGCCAACGGCAAAACCTTGATGCCGGGGCAATTCATTTGCCCCGCGCAGATCAAAGCATATGGGGCCCCCGCACGGCCACGCCGGCCGGGGAAGGCGCATCAACGCCTGGTGCATGGAGCAGTCCAAGAAGCTCTGGGGTGAACTCAACCACTGCACTTATTAGATTTTGTTTCCCGTCGGGGTGTGCGCTCGCCGCGCGGGCGTCCTCCGCGGACGGCGCCAGCCCTTTTCCCGAAAAGGGCTGGACAAAAGGGCCAAAGGGGGGATACCCCCCTTTGGAATCCCCCAGGGAGGTCCCACCCGGGCAAGCGGCTGCGATAATCCATGCGCCCCGCCTCCCTTACAGGTAAAGCGAACATATCCGTTTGGAGAAATGATGAAACAAAACCGGGAGGTCTTACTTATGAGCGATATCATGCGTCCCATTCCCTTCGGAAATCTGATGAACTGGATCCTCACCGAGCATGAGAACCAGGGCACCATTTTCGGCGTATCCCAGATTGTCCGCCATGAGAGCGGCCACGGCCGTCCTATTTTCCGGGAGAAGATCGAGTCCCCCTTCGGCCCCGCCGCCGGCCCCCACACCCAGCTGGCCCAGAACCTGATCGCCGCCTACGCCGGCGGCAGCCGGTTCTTCGAGGTCAAGACCGTGCAGATCATGGACGGCGATGAACTGTCCAAGTGCGTGGCCAAGCCCTGCATCACCGCCGCGGACGAGTGCTACAACTGCGAGTGGTCCACCGAGCTCTACGTCCCCCAGGCCTATGCCGAGTATGTGAAGGCCTGGTTCGCCATGAAACTCCTGGCCCGGGAGTTCGGCCTGGGCGACCCGGACGGCTTCGTGTTCAACATGAGCGTGGGCTATGATCTGGCCGGTATCCAGTCCGGGAAGATCGACAAATACCTTAATGAGATGCGGGATGCCCGGGGCACCCCCGTGTGGCAGGAGTGCATGGACTGGACGCTGGCCAACCTGGACCGGTTCCAGAACATGGACGCGGACTATGTGAAGGCCATCTCCCCCAAGGTCAGCGAGTCGGTGACCATCTCCACCCTGCACGGCTGCCCCCCTGACGAGATCGAGCGCATCGCCAACCATCTGATTCAGAACAAGGGCTTCAACACCTTCATCAAGTGCAACCCCACCCTGCTGGGCTACGACTTCGCCCGCAAGACGCTGGATGCCCTGGGCTTTGATTACATCCAGTTTGACGACCACCACTTCCGCGAGGACCTGCAGATGGAGGACGCCCTGCCCATGCTGGGCCGCCTGATGGAGCTGTGCGCCCGGAAGGGCCTGGAGTTCGGCGTCAAGCTGACCAACACCTTCCCTGTGGACGTGGCCGCCGGCGAGCTGCCCAGCGAGGAGATGTACATGTCGGGCCGCTCCCTGTACCCCCTGACATTGTCTCTGGCGAGCAAGCTCTCCCACGCCTTTGACGGAAAGCTGCGCATCTCCTACTCCGGCGGCGCCGACTACCACAATATCAAGGACCTGGTGGACTGCGGCATCTGGCCTGTCACCATGGCCACCACCATGCTCAAGTCCGGCGGCTACAACCGTCTGGCCCAGATCGCCGGCCAGTTCGACGTGACCGAGAGCGGTGCCTTTGCCGGGGTGGACGTGGCCAAAGTGGATGCCCTGCTGGCCCGGCTCTTTGCCGACTGCCACTATCAGAAGCCCATGAAGCCCATCCCCAGCCGCAAGCTGGAGGAGAAGGTCCCCCTCATCGACTGCTTCACCGCCCCCTGCCGTCAGGGCTGTCCCATCCATCAGGATATCCCGGCCTATCTGATGCTGGTCAATGCGGGCAAGTATGAGGAGGCCCTGGAGGTCATCACCCACCGCAACGCCCTGCCCTTCATCACCGGCACCATCTGCTCCCACCGCTGCCAGGACAAGTGCATGCGCAACGCCTATGAGGAGAGCGTCTACATCCGCGGCCAGAAGCTCAAGGCGGCCGAGGGCGGCTTTGACGCCCTGCTGCCCAGGCTGAAGCCCGGCGCCCCCGTCTCCGGCAAGAAGGTGGCCGTCATCGGCGGCGGCCCCGCCGGCATGTCCGCAGCCTACTTCCTGGGCCGCTCCGGTGTGGACGTGACCGTCTTTGAGCGCAAGGATTCCCTGGGCGGCATCGTGCGCCATGTCATCCCCGAGTTCCGCATTTCCCACGCCGCCATCGACAACGACGTGAAGCTCATGGAGGCCATGGGCGCCAAGGTGGTGCTCAACAGCGAGATCAAGAGCGCCCAGGAGCTCTTCGATCAGGGCTATACCCACGTCATCTTCGCCACCGGCGCCTGGAGCAAGGGCAGCGCCGGTCTGGAGTACGGCGAGGAGATGAACGTCATCGAGTTCCTGGAGCAGGCCAAGAAGGCCCCCGAGTCCCTCAGTCTGGGCGAAAACGTGGTGGTCATCGGCGGCGGCAACACCGCTATGGACGCCGCCCGGGCCGCCAAGCGCATCCCCGGCGTGAAAAAGGTCTCTCTGGTCTACCGCCGCACCAGGCGCTATATGCCCGCCGACCAGGAGGAGCTGGAGCTGGCTCTGGCCGACGGCGTGGAGTTCCGTGAGCTGCTCTCCCCCGTGGGCGTGAAGGACGGCGTCCTCACCTGCCACGGGATGGAGCTGGGCGCTCCCGACGCCAGCGGCCGCCGCTCTCCCGTGGACACCGGCCGGGTGGTGGAGGTCCCCGCCTGCACCGTCATCACCGCCGTGGGCGAGAAGGTGGACACCGCCCTCTACACCGCCAACGGTCTGTCTGTGGATAACCGGGGCAGGGCCGTGGTCAACGCGGAGACTCTGGAGTCCAGCGTGCAGAACGTCTTTGTCATCGGCGACGGCCAGAAGGGGCCCGGCACCGTGGTGGAGGCCATCGCCGGCGCCGCCAAGGCCGCCAGGGCCATCCAGGCTTTCGACACCGAGAAGTATGTGGAGAAGAACGTCAACGCCGACTATCAGAAGCCGCTGGGCAAGCGGGGCGTGCTCTGTGAGGACTGCTCCTCCTGCGAGGACTCCCGCTGTCTGGGCTGCGCCACCGTCTGCGAGACCTGTACCGAGGTCTGCCCCAACCGTGCCAATGTGGCGGTGTGGGTCCCCGGCAAGCGGATGCGTCAGATCGTCCACGTGGACGGCATGTGCAACGAGTGCGGCAACTGCGCCACCTTCTGTCCCTACGACAGCCGCCCGTACAAGGATAAGTTCACCCTCTTCTGGAGCGTGGAGGATTTCAACAACAGCGAAAACGAGGGCTTCCTCCAGCTTCACGACAGCCTGACCCGGGTCCGCCTGGCCGGTCAGGTGAAGGATTATGACGTCTCTGATCCCTCCTGCGGCCTGTATGAGGACCTCCGCAAGCTCATCTGCGCGGTTTACGCCAACTACAGCTATCTGCTGAAGTAAGCGATACCGATACCCTTTCCTGCCTGTTTTTCTGGCCGGAGCCCCCGTTCGGACGCCTTCCGGACGGGGGCTCCGGTCTTTTTCTCCGCACGCTCTTCCTGCCGGCGCATAGGATATCCAGGGGGTGAAATGATGGATACTGCCGTCTCGCAGCCGGCGGAGGATACCAGAGGGAACGCCCTCACCGCCGTGCAGCAGTCCATTTTCTTCCTGGCTCTGATCCTGTGCGCCGTTCTCTTCTCCCTTCGGGTGCTCTGGGCCCAGCGGCACGCCCTGCTGGAGGCGCGGGCCGGACGGGAGGCCTCTCCCCCCGACCTGCTGCCCCTGCGCTGGCTGGTCGGGGCCCTGACGCTGGGGAGCCTGGGGTTTTTCTTCGTTCTGGCTCTTCAGGCGCGGCTGGCGGCTGCCCCGGATGACGACCCGTGCCTTCTCCGGGCGCTGGACCAGGAGGCGCTGGCCGCCCTGCTGGTGCTGCTGGCCGCCCTGGTGCGGCTCTTTGCTCTGAACAGCCGCCAGATCGGTGCCGCCGACATTGAGGACTGAAACAGGCGTGAAAAGAGCGGCGTCCAAAAGGACGCCGCTCTTTGATCTCGATTCAACACTTTTCGCCCCGGGCGGTGCGGTCCATCCGTCCCTCAAAGCGGGGGAGGGTCTGACCGGTCAGATAGAAGCTGAAGGTGCCGATGGCCACTGTCTTTCCCCCGTCGTCGGTGAGCTCGGCGCTGTAGACCGCCACCGTCCTGCCCACCTTTCGGGGTACTGCCGCGCATTTGATCGTTTTGCCGGAGGCAGGCCGGAGATAGTCCATCCGGCAGTCCATGGTAACGCCCACCCGGCCCCGGGCGGCCACTGCCGTCCCGCACACGGTATCCGCCAGGGCAGCCAGGCAGCCCCCGTGGACCAGTCCCATGGGATTCAGGCTCTCTTCGGTCACGGTGAGCTCCCCCTCGGCCCCGTCGGGCCCCACCCGGGTGACCCGGATGCCGTTATACGCGGCGAACCGGTTGCGAGCGGCCCACGCCGTCAGGTCACTGCAGGAATCCATCCAGGATCTTCTCCTCGGCCTCCTGCTCGGTAAGGCCCAGCGTCATCAGCTTCAGGAGCTGGTCGCCGGCGATGCGGCCGATGGCCGCCTCGTGGACCAGCTGGGCGTCCACATCGTTGGCCACGATGGCCGGGATGGAGGAGATGCGGGCCTTGCCCATGATGATGGAGTCGCACTGCACATGGCCGAAGCACCTGGCGTTGCCCGTCATCTTGGGATAAAACACCTGCCTGGACTCGTCCTGGGCCACAGAGCGGGAGATGACCCGGCCGCTGGCCCCCTCGCCGTCCAGAATGATCTCCATGTCGGACTCGGCGGTCTGCTTCCCGTGGGTCAGCAGCTTTTCGGTGATGACCGCCTCGCCGTTTTTGCCTACCACGATCTTGGTGTCCCGCTTGGTGGAGTCCACGCCCCGGATCTGGGTGGTCTCCATCTGGATGGAGGCCCCCTCCTCCAGGTAGACCACGGTCTGGGGGTTGAAGATCCGCTCACCGGTACCCTCGCCCTCGCCGTAGTGGCGCTCCACATAGCGCACCCTGGAGTTTTTGCCGATATAGAAGGTGTGCAGGCCGTCGTGCTGGGCAGTCTCGCAGCCGGTGTTGTGGATGCCGCAGCCGGCCACAATGTCGATGTCGCAGTCCTCGCCGATGAAGAAGTCGTTGTACACCAGCTCGGAAAACCCGGTGGCATGGATGATGACCGGGATATGGACCGACTCCTTCTTGGTGCCCGGCTTGACCCGGATGTCGATGCCGGACTTTCCATCGGTCTTGGTGGTGATGTCGATGTTGGCCGTGGTGGAACGGGAGTCCATCTGGCCGTTGAGGCGGATGTTATAGGCCCCCTGGGGGACCTTTTCCAGGTCCGCAATCTCCTTGAGGAGCTTCCAGTCTGTCTTGTCCATCATGTTATTTTACCTCCCCGCCCAGATAGCTGCATCCCGCCGCGGTCCGCGCCAGGATCGTGGGGAAGATCTCGTCCTTGGGGCCGTGCTGGGCCACCCGGCCGTTCTCCACCAGAACGATCTCGTCCGCCAGGTTGATGATCCGCTCCTGGTGGGAGATGATGAGAAGGGTGGCCTCGCTTTTGGCGTGGATGGCCTGGAAGGTCTCAGTGAGCTTGGCAAAGGACCACAGGTCGATGCCGGCCTCCGGCTCGTCAAAGATCATCAGGCCGCTCTTCCGGGCCAGAATGGTGGCGATCTCGATGCGCTTGACCTCGCCGCCGGAGAGGGAGGCATCTACCTCCCGGTCGATATAGTCGTAGGCACACAGGCCCACCTTGGTCAGATATTGGCAGGCCTCCTCGGTCTCCAGCTTCTCCCGACCGGAGGCCAGGCAGAGCAGGTCCTTCACCCGCAGGCCCTTGAACCGGGGCGGCTGCTGAAAGCCGTAGCTGATGCCCAGCCGGGCCCGCTCGGTGATGTTCATTCCCGTGATATCCTGCCCGTTCCACAGGATGGAACCGGCGGTGGGGGTGACCAGACCCATGATGGCCTTGGCCAGAGTGGTCTTGCCGCCGCCGTTGGGGCCTGTGATGACCACCAGTTTATTGTCCTCGACCTTGAGGGATACGTCGTTGAGAATACCAAGCTCATCCCCGGACTCGTCCGGCACCTGGTATTTCAGGCCTTTGATCTCCAGCATATGCTGATGCTCCTTCGTGTGCGTTGATTTCCCGGAGCTCCCGCCGCGGCGGAGACGCCCCGTTCATACAGTTGGCAAATATTATATCACTGTTTTATGGTTTGTACAAGTATTCCCGCCCATTCCGGGAAAACAGGATACTTTCGGGGCATTTTTCTTCTATGCGCATAGGATGAACTGAAGTCTGATGAAATCAGGAGGTACCCTTATGACGCAGATGCCATCCGCTCCTTCCGGCTCCGGCAATGTGGATCCGGAGGTTTTTTCCCAGGTCTGGCGCCGGGTCATGCCCCAGGACCGGCCCGACTGTCCTATTATGGTAGAGCCGCTCCCCACCGGACAGCAGCAGGAGGCGCCGGGCTCCGCTCCGGCGGAACCTGCGGCCGGAGCAGAGCCCGCTGAAGAAATGCTGCCCGTCCCGGCTGAAGAGGTCCCGACGCCCCTCTCCTGTCCCCTGCCCGAACCGCCGCGGGCTTTTTCTCCCGCGCCGGCGCCCCGCCATGTCTCCCCGGTCCGTCCAGACGAGCACGACGTGCCCTGCCTGGGCCGCTCCTCCGCCATGTACGGCAGTGCGCTTCAGGAATTCATCGACCACGAGCTCTCCGACTGGCGTACTTACATGGCCCTCTCACGCCGCTGCCCCGCCGGCGGCAACCGCGTTCTGGCCTCCATCGCAGCCGACGAACGCCGCCACGGAAAACGGCTCTCCGCCGCCTATTTTCTCATTTCCGGGATACGGTACTGGCCGGTGGAGCATATGACGGCGCCCCCCCAGGGCGCATGGCCCGCCGCCCTGCGGCAGCGCTTTGCCGGAGAGCAGCAGGGCGCGGCCGCCTATCTGGCCGCCGCCACTGAGAGCTCCGACCCCGCTCTGACCGCCCTCTACACCGAGCTGGCCGCCGACGAGGCCCGCCATGCCCAGCTTCTGCGGGAGCTGCTGGAGGAGATGTGACAAAAGGCGCAGCCCTATCCGGGCTGCGCCTTTTCCGTTCAGATATTCCCCATTCCCGCCCTCGCTCCGGCGCAGGCCGACGCATGGTAGTGATTTGTCATGGGTCAGCGGTCACATGTAAGGGTCTCGGGCTTTCTCTGTCATCGCAGGTTCGAACTGCCGGGCTGCCCTCCGCCCTCCATAAAAAGGGGCGCGTCCGCTCCCGCCGCCGGAGCTACCTTCTGGCTGTTTTATTCCGCCAGGTCGCAGGTCCAGTTCACTCCCTGGATCCTGGTATCCAGCTCCCGGAACTGCCTGGAAAGGGCGTCGATCTCTTTTTGAAGGGCCGCCAGATCCAGCGTCAGGCGCATCTTCACCTCGCTGTGGGTCAGGCGGTAATCCCGCTGCTGGGCCTCTCCGGCCAGGTTGGAGAGCAGCAGCCGCTTTTTGCGCAGCATCTCCCGCCGGGCCAGGGCGTCCGCCAGGGTAGTCCCGTCCTCCAGCTGCAGGATGTGATTGGTCCGGTTGATCCGCTGCACCAGGGCACAGAGGGACTCGTTGACCTCCATGGCCTCCCGGAGCAGAGCCTCCGGGTCCTCATGGGGCGTGTCCCCCTCCTGCACCTTCAGGTTGGCGCGGATGCGCCCCTCCAGCAGCTCCAGTTTCTGCTGCTGCTCCGTGCGCAGCAGCAGTGCCTCTGCCAGCTTCATTGTCTGCCTCCTCTCTGTCCGGTCCGCCGGGCCGTTACAGCCGCTTGTCCAGCTCGGCGGCGATGGCCTTCAGGAACTCCCGGCTGTCCACGGCGTTGGCGGGAGTCTCCCCCTCCCACAGGCCGGCCAGGTCCTTGGTCATGGTGCCGCCCTCGATGACGGCGATGGTGGCCGCCTCCAGCTTGTCGGCAAAGTTCCGCAGGTCGGCCAGGCAGTCCAGCTCGCCCCGCTTGCGCAGTGCGCCGCTCCAGGCGAAGATGGTGGCCACCGGGTTGGTGGAAGTGCTCTCGCCCTTGAGGTACTTGTAGTAGTGGCGGGTGACGGTGCCGTGAGCGGCCTCGTACTCGTACTTTCCGTCGGGGGAGACCAGCACGGAGGTCATCATAGCCAGAGAGCCGAAGGCAGTGGAGACCATGTCGCTCATCACGTCGCCGTCGTAGTTCTTGCAGGCCCAGATGTAGCCGCCCTCCGACCGGATGACCCGGGCCACCGCATCGTCGATGAGGGTGTAGAAATAGGTCAGGCCGATGGCCTCGAACCGCTCCCTGTACTCGTTGTCATACACGTCCTGGAAGATGTCCTTGAAGGTGTGGTCGTACTTTTTGGAGATGGTGTCCTTGGTGGAGAACCACAGATCCTGCCGGGTATCCAGCGCATACTGGAAGCAGGAGCGGGCGAAGGAGTAGATGGAGCTGTCCTTGTTGTACTGGCCCTGGAGCACGCCGGCGCACTCAAAGTCATAGATGGTCTGGCACAGCTCGGCGCCGTCCTCGCCATGGAACACCAGCTCGGCCCGGCCGGGGCCGGGGACCCGGTACTCGGTGGCCTTGTACACGTCGCCGTAGGCGTGACGGGCGATGGTGATGGGTTTTTTCCAGTTCTTCACCACCGGGGAGATGCCCTTCACCATGATGGGAGCGCGGAACACCGTGCCGTCCAGGATAGCCCGGATGGTGCCGTTGGGGGACTTCCACATCTCATGGAGCTTGTACTCCTCCATCCGCTGAGCGTTGGGGGTGATGGTGGCGCATTTCACCGCCACGCCGTACTTCCTGGTGGCCTCGGCGGCGTCCACCGTCACCTGGTCGCCGGTCCGGTCCCGCTCGGGCAGGCCCAGGTCATAGTACTCGGTCTTGAGGTCAACGTAGGGGGTGAGCAGGATGTCCTTGATATCCTTCCACAGGATGCGGGTCATCTCGTCGCCGTCCATCTCCACCAGGGGAGTTCTCATTTCGATCTTTGCCATGGAAAGCACCTCCAAAGGCGGTCTCCCGCCGTCTTGTTCGTTTCCTGTCTATTATAATGCGTACTGAACAAAGCCGCAAGCCTTGAAAGCCAAGGCTTTCAAGGCTCATTAGCTTTGTTCAAGTGCAAGGTTTTTGGACTAAATTGTCCAAAAACCTTGCACCTTCCACTGGAGCGCCGCGGTGCTCCAGTGGAAATACGCATTGTAACAATGGCTGAATTTCATAAAAACGGCTCCTTTGAGCCGTTTTTATGGAATTGCGCGGCCGCCGCCGCGCGAATAAACCGCAAAGTGGTTTATTCAGTAGACATTATTATAATGGGAGCCGGCCTGTTTTGCAATCTTCAGATTTACTCTGTTACAGTGGAAAAGCGGCAAAATCAAAAAGCAGACCCACATTTTTCATGCAGATCTGCTCAATCCGGATAGGGCTGCGTCCGCCGGGTGCGTCCCAGCAGGTAATCCACGCTCACGCCGTAAAAGTCCGCCAGTCCGCACAGCACCTCCGGCGGCACCATGCGCTGCCCGCTTTCATAGTAGGCATAGGTCCGCTGGTGAATGCTGAGGACCTCTCCCAGTTTTTCTGTGTCAGATCATGATCTTCTCTTAAGGCCCGTATACGCTCATATTTCAATTCAACTCACCATGACCATTATAGATAGAACAAATTGTTCTATCTATATTTTTGAACGTTTTGTTCTAAACCATTCTTTAGAGGTGCTTTGAATGGAATTCGCTCAGGCATTTTTACAGGGGACCCTGTCCCGCTATCCGATGGAGGCCACTTTTCCGAACCTGCCTCGCTGCACTGCGGCCGCTATACGCCAAACGTCCCGCCCCGGATATCCGGGGCGGGACGTTTTCCACATTGTAAACCGGCGTGGTGGATTACTTCACGCTCTCGCCGGCGGCCTTCTTGGCCTTGATCTCCTTGAGGGCATCCTTGTAGGAGAGGTTCACGCGGCCCTTCTCGTCGATGTCGGTGACCTTGACCCAGATCATGTCGCCGATGTTGACCACATCCTCCACCTTCTCCACCCGGCGGTCGGCCAGCTTGGAGATGTGGACCATGCCGTCCTTGCCGGGAGCCAGCTCCACGAAGGCGCCGAACTGCAGGATGCGGACCACCTTGCCGTAGTACAGCTGGCCCACCTCGGGCACAAAGACGATGGTCTCGATGATCTTCTTGGCGGCGTCGCAGCTCTCGGCGTTCTCGCCGGCGATATAGATGGTGCCGTCGTCCTCGATGTCGATCTTGGCGCCGGTGTCGGCACAGATCTTCTGGATGACCTTGCCGCCGGAGCCGATGACCTCGCGGATCTTGTCCACGTCGATCTTCATCTTCACCATCTTGGGGGCGGTGGGAGCCACCTCGGGCCGGGGCTCGGCGATGCAGGGCAGCATGATCTCGTCCAGGATGGCAAAGCGGGCGTCACGGGTGATCTCCAGCGCCTCCTTGATGATGGCGTGGGACAGGCCGTCGTTCTTCAGGTCCATCTGGATGGCGGTGATGCCCTTCTTGGTGCCGGCCACCTTGAAGTCCATCTCGCCGTGGAAGTCCTCCACGCCCTGGATGTCGATGAAGGTGGTGAAGCCGCCGTCATCATCCTGGATCAGGCCGCAGGAGATGCCGGCCACCGGGGCCTTGATGGGCACGCCGGCGTCCATCAGCGCCAGGGTGGAGCCGCAGATGGAGCCCTGGGAGGTGGAGCCGTTGGAAGAGAGGACCTCAGACACCACGCGGATGGCATAGGGGAACTCCTCCACGCTGGGGATCACGGGCTCCAGGGCCCGCTCGGCCAGAGCGCCGTGGCCGTACTCCCGGCGGTTGGTGGACCGGGAGCCCCGGGCCTCGCCCACGGAGTAGGAGGGGAAGTTGTAGTGGTGCATATACCGCTTCTCGGTCTCCTCCCAGATGGTATCCAGCTTCTGGGCGGCGGAGAGGGTGTTCAGGGTAGCCACGGACAGGACCTGGGTCTGGCCGCGGGTGAAGAGGCCGGAGCCGTGGACCCGGGGCAGCACACCCACCTCGGCGGCAAGGGGACGGATCTCGTTCTTGGCGCGGCCATCCACACGGTGGCCCTCCAGCAGCCAGGCCTTGACGATCTTCTTCTGGAACTTGTAGGTGATCTCCTCCAGGTACTTGTCCATCTCGGGATAGTCGGCCAGGAAGAGCTCATGCCAGTGGTCAATAAGGGCGTTCCAGCGGGTCTCGCGGACGTTCTTGTCGTCGGTATCCATGGCCGCCTTGGCCTCGTCCATGGTGGCCTCCACGATCTTGTCGAAGAGCTCCTGGTCGAAGTCGGCGTGCTCGTACTCCATCTTGGGCTTGCCGATCTCGGCCACGATCTGATTGATGAGGGCCACCTGCTTCTTGATCTCCTCATGGGCGGAGACGATGCCCTCGTACATGATCTCGTCGGGAATCTCCTTGGCGCCGGCCTCGATCATGACCACCTTGCCCTCAGTGGCGGCCACAGTCACGTCCATCTGGCTGGTCTTGCGCTGCTCCTGGTTGGGGTTAAAGACGATCTGGCCGTCGCAGTAGCCCACCTCCAGGCAGCCGATGGGGCCGGCCCAGGGAATGTCGGAATAGGAGAGGCACACGGAGGTGCCGATCATGGCGGCCACCTCGGGGGAGCAGTCGTAATCCACGCTCATGACGGTGCAGGTCACGCACACATCGTTGCGGAAGTCGTAGGGGAACAGGGGACGGATGGGCCGGTCGATGAGGCGGCTGGCCAGCACGGCGGGCAGGGAGGGACGGCCCTCGCGGCGCATGAAGGAGCCGGGGATGCGGCCCACGGCGTACAGCTTCTCCTCAAAGTCCACGCTCAGGGGGAAGAAATCCACGCCGTCCCGGGGACGGGCGGAGGCGGTGACGGCCACCATGACGGTGGTCTCGCCGTACTTCACCATACAGGCGGCGTTGGCCAGCTCGGCCACCTTGCCGATCTCGATGACCAGGGGGCGGCCCGCCAGGTCCATGGAATAGGTCTTGTAGCCGGGGAACTCTCTGTGCTTGATGACGGTTGACATGTTTTGTCCTCCTTTTTGTCGTCACCCGGAGCCCGGCCGCTTTTTAGCACTTGAATCCAGGTCCGGCCCGGCCGCCGGGCATGCATTCAACTGCTAAAAAAGCATTCTGACTCCGGTATGCGTTGATGGTACTTTGTCAGATCGGAAGAAAGGGTGGTGCGGAAACCCACACCACCCTATTCAACAATATTACTTGCGGATGCCCAGCTTGGCGATGATGGCGCGGTAACGCTCGATGTCCTTCTTGGCCAGGTAGTCCAGCAGCTTGCGGCGGCGGCCGATCATCTTGTACAGGCCGCGGCGGCTGTGGTTGTCGTGGATGTGCACACGCAGGTGCTCGGTCAGCTCGTTGATACGGGCGGTGAGGATCGCGATCTGGACCTCGGGAGAACCGGTGTCGGTCTCATGGGTGCGGTTGGCCTCGATAACGGCCGTCTTTTCGTCCTTACGGATCATGGAAAACTCCACCTTTCATTCATATCTGCCCGGTGACTGAGTAGAGGGCGGGTGAAACCCCGCGCGGAGGCGGGCGGATCTCCCTGAACCAGGTCACGGGCTGTGCACTCACGTGCTGTTTTACTATATCATAGTTTATCCAGGCTGTAAAGGAAAAAATCACGTCCAACCGGCCTTTTTCGGGACTTTTTCTCTTCCCCCCTCAGGTACTCTCCCGTTCGGCAAGGGTGGCGGCCAGAGTCAGGTGCTGGGGCGCCGGCTTTTGGCCGGACGGGGCCTCGATCTCCTCGATCACCATCCGGGCCGCCTTGATGCCCATCTCATGGGCGGGCAGCTCCAGGGAGGTCATGGAGGTCTCCAGCATAGCCCCCACCGAGTGGCCGGTCAGGCAGATGACCCGCACCTGCTCCGGGATGCGGATCCCCCGCTCGCTCAGGGCCCGGATGGCCCCCAGGCCCTGGATGTCCACCGACACGATGATGCCGTCCAGGGCGCCGTTGTCGTCCAGCAGCGCTCTGGCGCACTCGTAGCCGTACTCAAAGCTGTTCGCCGGCCAGACATCGCACTGGCTGACGTTCTCCTCCAGTCCCAGCTCCCGGATGGCCCTGCGGTAGCCGTCGTAGCGGCCCTTGTAGGACCCCAGGTGGAGCCCTCCGGTGATGATGCCCATCTCCCGGCAGCCCTTGTTATACAGGTACTTCACCCCGTCATAGCCCAGGGCCTCGTAATCGGCCACGATGCTGCTCATCCGCGGCTCCTGGCGCCGGATGAGCTGTACCACCGCGATCCCCCCGGCCTGGATATCCCGCAGGAGCCGTCCGTTTTTGCCGGTGGCCGCAATGATGATCCCGTCCACGAACCCGTTGCGCAGGCGGTTGAGGCACTCCTTCTCCACCTTCGGGTCGTCCTCGGTCACGCAGATAAGCATGGCATAGCCCAGGTTCCGGGCCTCCTCCTCTATCCCCTGGAGGATCTCCGAAAAGATAGCCAGATGGAGCCGCGGCACCACCACGCCGATGGTGTGCCGTTTTCCCTGCCGCAGGGCCTGAGCCATCACGTTGGGGTGATATCCCAGTTCCTTGGCTGCGGCATAGACCCGCGCCTTGGTATCCGGATGGACATAGGAGGTGTTGTTCAGCGCCCGGGACACGGTGCTCACATCCACGCAGGCCAGCCGTGCCACATCCTTTAAAGTAGCCATAATCCCCGCTCCTCTCTGCAATCGTTTGTTTCCATATGCCGCCAGTGGCTGTGCAAACGTTTGTTTTCCAATATTATAGCACTTCCTCTACAGGAGGACAACTGTGTTTTTCTATATATACCCGCGCCTTTATTTCGTTATTATGCACAGTTTTTAAGGTGCTCCATTGCACATTTTACCGCTTTATGCAATACATTGCAGGCCATATGCAAAACATTGCAGGGTCCTCCAATTTGGTTGACCGGTGTTTTTTCCTGTGGTATAACATAGTCACAGCAAACAAACGATTGCAGAAAGGCCACCCGGAAGGCAGGCGCGCGATGCCCCGGCGGCGCCCGGACGCGGACATGATCACCCTCTCAAACATTCACCTGTAAAGGAGTTTTAATTATGGCTAAGGTTAAGAATTTCAAGACCATCTTCCCCGCTGTTTCCGTCCCCCTGAACGACGACTACTCCATCAACGAGGCCGAGTTCCGCACCTATCTGCGCTGGATCAAGAGCTTCTACGGCAAGGGGATCGAGGGTCTGGTGTGCAACGGCCACACCGGCGAGATCACCGGCCTGACCCGTGCCGAGCGCAAGCGCGTGACCCAGATCTGCGCCGAGGAGTGCGGCGATGTGATGACCATCATCTCCGGCGTCAACTGCGAGAACACCCAGGAGTCCATCGAGATGGCCGCCGAGGCCAAGGAGGCCGGCGCTGACGGCATCCTGCTGATGCCCCCCCACATGTGGCTGCGCTTCGGCATGAACCCCGACGCCCCCTTCCAGTACGTGAAGGACGTGGCTGAGGGCGCCGACATCGACATCATCATCCATCTGTATCCCGCCACCTCCAAGGCCTTCTACCCCGTGGAGACTCTGATCAAGATGTGCAAGGAGATCGACCATGTCAAGTGCATCAAGATGGGCACCCGCGTCACCTCCATCTACGAGCACGACGTGCGCCTGCTGCGGCAGGAGTGCCCCGACATCTCCCTCATCACCTGCCATGACGAGACTCTGTGCGTGAGCTGGTTCCCCGGCATGGACGGCGCTCTCATCGGCTTTGCCGGCTGCGTGCCCGAGCTGATCTGCCCCGCCCGCGAGGTCTTTGCCAACCCCGACAAGCACACCCTGAAGGAAGCTCAGGACTGGTCCGACCGGATCTACCACATCTCCCAGGCCATCTACGGCGGCGGCCAGCCCTCCGGTGAGGCCCACGCCCGCCTGAAGGAGGCCCTGTATCAGCGCGGCATCTTCTCCAACGCCCTGATGCGCAAGCCCGTCCTGCCCCTGAACCAGGAGGAGAAGGCCTGGGTGGCCCTGGGCCTGGAGCGCAGCCAGCTGCCCAAGGTGGACATGGAGCAGTTCAAGTAAGCAACTGCCCGACGCTCTTTCAGGGGGCGCTGCGCCAGCGCAGCGCCCCCTTTTTTAAACCGGCTCACACTCCCTGATAAACACCCCACCGCAGAGTGCGGGGAAAGGAGACACTCATGAGCGACAAAAACAGCCAGGAGGCCCTCTTCGGTTCGGATGTCAAGCGGCTTCCCCTGAAGGATCTTGTCAAGCGCATCGGCCCCGGCCTCATCGCCACCGGCATCGTCATCGGCCCCGGCGCCGTCACCACCTCCGCCATGCTGGGCGCCAACTACGGCTACGCCCTGATCTGGCTCATCATCCCCATCATCTTCATGGGCATTACCTTTATGATGACCACCAACCGGCTGGCCATCGTCACCGGGCTGCCCACCATCCACGCCATCAAGAAGTACTACGGCCCCATCGCCTCCGGCGTGGTGGGCGTGGCTGTGTTCCTGGCCTGCCTGTTCTTTACCATGGGCAACATCTCGGGCACCGGCGCCGGCATGAACCTGATCTTCGGCATCAACTGGAAACTGGGTTCGGTCATCATGATCGCCATCGTCCTGTACTGCTATTTTGCCAAGAATGTCTATTCCAAGGTGGAACGCATCATCACGCTGTGTATTCTGGTGATGATCGTGTCCTTCTATGCCACCCTTGTGGGTGTGGGCGGCCCCGACTGGGGCGGGCTGGGCAAAGGCATGGTGGGCTTCCGGGTGCCTGAGGGCAGCCTGGCCACCGCTCTGGCCTTCATCTCCACCAACGCCGCTGTTACCTCCGGCATCTACGCCACCTACCTGGGCAAGGAGAAGAAGTGGAAGAAAGAGGACCTGTTCAACGGCGTCATGTTTACCGATGCTCTGGTCCACGTCATCAGTGTGGTGCTCATCTCGGGCGCCATCATTCTGGTGGGCGCCATCGTGCTCCATCCCCAGGGACTGGCCATCAAGGCGCCCGCCCAGCTGGCTGAGATGCTGGTGCCCATCATGGGTCCCGCCGCCAAGTACATCATGGGCCTGGCCCTGGTGGGCGCGGGCTTCTCCTCCCTGCTGGCCAACACTCAGCGCGGCATGGTGCTGCTGGGCGCCGGCTTTGACCGGGACGTGGGTCTGGAGACCAAATTCATCCGCTACGGCTGCCTGATCTGCCTGATCTTCTCCATGATCGTGTGCTACAGCTACGGCGGCTCCCCCACCCAGCTCATCCTGATGGCCAATGTGGCCACCTCCATCGCCACTCCTGTGGGCGGATTGTTCATCCTGCTGCTCCTGTGGCGCAAGGACATCAACGAGGGCTACAAGAAGCCCACCGCCCTGCGGGTGTGCATGACTGTGAGCTACGTATTCGTGCTCATCATGACCTTCACCGCCCTGCGCACTTCCATTCCCAAGCTCATCGCCTCCCTGGGTTTTTAATGCTCCCCTTCTCTTGACCGGACGGCTCCAGCCGGGGCTGTCTGACGCGCTGAAACGCTCCGCCCATCGTATCCCGGGGAACGGTGGGCGGAGCTTCCTTTATCTTTGATTCGGAAAGGACTTGTGTTTATGCGTGCTCAGATCCACCACGCCGCTCTGAACGCGGACCCGCTGGACTGGTATGTCTCCTTTTTTGAGACGGTGTTCGGCATGGAGGTCCGCAAGACCGCGGGAAAGGCACCCCACCGGAAGGTATGGTTCCATCAGGGCATCCAGCTCAACGAGTGCGCCGCCGGCAGCGGACAGGCCGGCCCCTGCGACCACGTCTCCATTGCCGTGGAGGACGTGGAGGACACGGTAAAGGCCGCACTCGCCCGGGGCTGCACCCCTCTGCCCAACGGCGCCAACTGGTTCGTCCTGCCCAACGGGTTCCCCCTGGAGCTGATGGAGCTTGCCTAGGGCGTGCCTCTGCTCCCTGTCAGGCAGAAGCAGACGTCCGCTGATGCGGACGTCTGCTTTTTTCCGTCATTGCCCGCCCGCCGGGGCATCCAGCAGGCTCCTCCGGCACAAAATCGCATATTCTGTGAACGAATTGTAGTTCTTATGTTAACATTAGCACTCTCCTATTGACAGTGCTAATCCATTGGAGTATAACATGATCGTTCCAAATGAGAGGGGCCAAAAAGCTCCCCGCACAGGGCATTTTGATTCGGAATCTGATTGGAGGAATGACTTATGATGCCCAGTATTTTTGGTGAAAACCTGTTCGACGATTTCTTTGATAACGGCTTTTTCCCGTCCCTGGCTGGCCGGGATCCCCTTTATGGTAAACGGGGCAAGAATCTGATGAAGACCGACGTCCGTGAGACTGGGGACAGCTATGAGCTGGACGTGGATCTGCCCGGCTTCAAGAAGGATGAGATCACGCTGGACCTGAAGGACGGTTATCTGTCCATCAGCGCCGCCAAGGGTCTCAGCAAGGATGAAAAGACCGAAGAGGGCAAATACATCCGTCAGGAGCGGTATACCGGTGCCTGCAGCCGCAGCTTTTACGTGGGTGAGGGCGTGGAGCCCAAGGACGTGTCCGCCCGGTTTGAGGACGGCATCCTGCGTATTTCCCTCCCCAAGCAGGACAGGAAGGAGCTGCCCAGATCCTCTGCGATCGCCATTGAGTAACGGCACAACGACGGCGCCCGGCGGGATCTCCCGTCCATAACGGGGTGCCGCGCCGGGGCCATGGCCGCCTTTCAAAACAGCCCGGGCAGCGAACGGACCCCGGCCGCCAAACGGCGGCCGGGGTCCGTTTCTTTTTACACAAGATACAACTTATAAGCGGATCATATCCGCGGCGCGGCGCTCCGCCAGGCGGCCGGAGCCGGGCCGGGCCAGGAATTCCCCGCCGTCCACGATGAGCTCGCCCCGCCGCAGCACCTGGTCCGCGCGGCCGTACAGCCGCTCGCCGCCGTAGGGATTCCAGTCCACCGGGCTGTGCAGGGTCTCGGGAGATACCACACAGGAGGCCTCCGGATCGAAGATGACCAGGTCGGCGTCGCTGCCCGCGGCTATGGCGCCCTTCCGGGGCCACATGCCAAAAATCCTGGCCGGGTTGGCGGAGAGCAGCTCCACCAGTCTGGGCAGGCTGATGCGGCCGCTGCGTACACCGTATGTATACATGGCCGCCAGCCGGGTCTCCATGCCGGGCAGGCCGTTGGGGGTGCGGGTAAAGTCGTTCTCTCCCACAGCCTTGTTGGCCAGGGTGAAGCCGCAGTGGTCCGAGCTGACCACACTGATGAGCCCCTCCCGGACGCCCTCCCACAGGGCCTCCTGGTCCTCGGCGGAGCGCAGCGGGGGGCTGCAGATGAAGTTGGCGCCGTCGGGGCGGCTGTACTTCTCATCGGTCATGGTCAGGTAGTGGATGCAGGTCTCGGCGCAGACGTGGACGCCCTCCGCCCTGGCCTTGCGCAGCAGCTCCAGGCTCTCCTTGCAGGACAGGTGGAAGATGTAGAGATTGCCGCCGGTGGCCTTGGCCAGATAGATGGCCCGGTTGACGGCCTCGGCCTCCACCAAATTGTACTTGCAGCGGGGGAAGTCCGCGGGGGAGGTGCGGCCCTCCGCCTTGAAACGGTCGGAAAAATAGCAGCACATGGCGTCGTTCTCCGCGTGGACGCCCACAATGCCCCCCTTCCGGGCGGTGATGGCCAGCGCCTCCAGCAAAGCAGCGTCGCTGGCCATCCGGTTCTGGCGGGAATAGGTCATGTACAGCTTGACGGAGGGAGTGTCGTCTCCGATCATCTCCTCCAGCTGCTCCAGGGTCTCCCCGTCCACCCGGGTGGGGCAGGCGTGGATGGCGTAGTCGGTCACCGCGCCCTCAGAAAACTGCTCCTTGCGCGCGGCGCAGGTATCCCGGATGCAGCGCTCCTTGTCCCACTGGATGCCGAAGTCGCACACGGTGGTCACGCCGCCGAAGGCCGCCGAACGGGTGGCGGTATAGAAGTCGTCCCCGGCGTATTTGCCCTGGAAGGGATGGTGGATATGGACATGGGGGTCGATCATTCCCGGCATCACCAGCTTGCCGGCGGCGTCCACGGTTTGTCTGGCCTCGCCCAAAGTGCCGCGCAGGCCCACCGCGGCGATCTTTTCGCCCGAGACCGCCACATCGTAAGGGCAGGTCCCCTCGCTGGTGACTACCGTTCCGTTTTTGATGATGCAGTCAAACACAGCGCTCACCTCTTTTACGCGTTCAGGCAGTCCTGAACGGCCTTGAGCACCACAGGGATCATCTCGTCCTTCAGGTCATTGTGGCAGATCATGCGCACGTAGGCGGGGCCCACGGGCTTGGCCTTGACGCCGAAGCCGTCCAGCTTCTCCACAAACTGTTTGGCTGTCAGCCCCACAGGCGCGGTGTCGATGCGCACCACGTTGGTCTGCACCTGGGCCATGTCGATGCCCAGGCCCAGCTCCTTCAGGCCGGCGGCCAGAGCCTGGGCGTGAGCATGGTCCTCGGCCAGGCGCTTGTAGTTGTTCAGTCCCACGATGCCGGCCGCCGCCACGACGCCGCCCTGGCGCCAGCCGCCGCCCAGCATCTGCCGCATGACCCGGGCCCTGGCGATCACGTCTTTGGGGCCCATCAGGATGGAGCCGATGGGGCAGGCCAGGCCCTTGCTCAGGCACAGGGAGACCACGTCCACCTTCTCACAGAGGACCGCGGGGTCCATATCCAGGGCCACGGCGGCGTTGAGCACCCGGGCGCCGTCCATGTAGACGGGCAGGCTGTGCCGGTGGGCGAAGTTGCCCGCCGTGTTGGACACTCTGGAGGGGATCCCCGACTCGCGCAGGGCCTTGACACAGGCACGGATGGGCAGCGTGCTGAAATAGGCCGCGGGTCCCTCTTCGTCCAGCGTCTCATTGAGGGCCATGTAATCCTCATTGTCGGGGATGGGGAAGTCGGCCACATTGAGCGCCACCCGCTCCATACAGGCCATGGCGCGGTTGTCAGCCAGGCCCACGCCGATGACGATGGAGGGATTCCACTTCTCGATCTCCGCCTCCACCGCCGGCATGCACAGCTTCCGGCTCACTGGAAAGCTGGCGCTGCGGAAGCCATATCCTTGGTCATGCTCATGCCTCTGTCGCTGGAGAAGATCATGGGCACCATGGAGGCGATGGTGGTCAGGGTGGTCATCAGGATGGGCCGCAGACGGGTGGCGCCCGCCTGCACCAGGGCGTCCTTCAGCGGCATGGTCTGCCGCAGCTGGTCAATGGCGTCGATGAGGTAAATGCCGTTGTTCACCGAAATACCTACCAGCATCAGCACGCCCATCAGGCCAATCATAGAGAGGTCGCGGCCCAGGAGGAACAGGAACCCGAAAGAGCCAATGAGGCTCAGAGGGATACACATCATCACCATGATGGACAGACGCGGGGCGCCGAACTGGATGGCCATGACCAGGAACACCAGGAAAATGGCGGTTGCGATTGCCCCGATGAGGTCGTCGGTGGTCTCCTGGGTGCTCTCGTCCATGACGCCGGTGGCCAGGGAGACGCCCTCGGGCAGCTCCAGCTGGGCTACGGCGGCATCGATGGCGTCCCCGGCGCTCTTGGAGCCCGTGCTGGTGGTGGTGGCGGTGACGGAGGCGATATAGTGCCCGTCCTCCCGCAGGATGGAGGGCAGGGTGGTGACATACTCCACATCGGCCAGGTCACGCAGGGAGAGCTGACGGCCCGAGGAGGTCATCAGGGGGAAGTCCAGCAGATCGGTGATGGTGTCATACTTGCCCTCGGGGTACTCGATGATCACATCGTACTCGCTGTCGCCATACTCCAGCTCGGTGGCGGTCATGCCGTTGAGGGCGTAGTAGACCTGCCCGGCGATAGCCTGCTCGGAGGAGCCGGCGGCGATGGCCTTCTGAGAGTTGATGACGATCTTGCCCTTGACCCGGCTCTGAGAGAAGTCGTTCGCCACGTCGATGACGCCGGGGGTCTGGCGCATGACCTCCTCGATTTGGCTGGCGGCCACTTTCAGGTCGTCCAGGTCGTCGCCCTGGACTTCGATCTCCTTGCTGTTGCCGCTCATAGAGGTGCTGATGCTAGCGCCCGAGCCGCTGGTGGGGCTCACTGAGATTTCCATGCCGGGGGTGGTTCCGAAGCGGGTGACATACTCCTCCACCGCGCTCTCGCTGGTGCGGTCACAGTTCTCCACGGCGTAGGCGGTAAAGGAGGCCGAGCTGCCCGAACCGGACAGGCTCAAGCTGCTGCCGTTGGAAATCTGGGTGATGACCTTCTCAAACTTCTCATCCTCCAAAAGAGCCTGCTCGATCTCCTGGATATTTTCATCCATGACCTCCAGCTTGGTGCCCGAGCGGAAGGAGACCGAGATAGAGATGCTGCCATCGTAGTTGTTGGGCATCATGATGATGTCCATTTGGGTCAGCATCCCGATGGCCAGGGCGAAGCAGAGCACGCCCACCATCACCACCCGGCCGGGGTGGCGCAGCAGCTTGGGCATGACGCTGCGGTAGCCCTTTTGCAGGCGGCGCATGAACCGGTTGATGGGAATGTCCTCCCTGGCCACGGGCTTGAGCCACATATAGGCCAGGGGGACCACCACCACGGCGGAGAGGAAGGAGCAGATGAGGCAGAACATGATGGTCCAGCACAGGGGGCCGGCCAGCTGTCCGATGAGGCCCTTCAGCATGGCCAGGGGCACATAGACCACCACGGTGGTCAGCGTGCCGCCCAGGATGGACATGATCATGGTGGAGTGCCCTGGACGGCGGCCTCCTTGGGAGTGAGTCCCTCGGAGCGGTAGCGCATACAGGCCTCCATGACCACGATGGAGTTATCCACAATCATGCCTATGGCGATGATAAGGCCGGCGCCCGTCATCAGATCCAGGTTGAACCCGGCGTAACTCATGCAGATCATGGCCAGCAGGATGGACAGAGGCATGCTCATGCCCACGATCAGGCTGGCCCGGACGTTGCCGAAGAAGAGGAAGATGACCACCATGGTGCAGATGACGCCGATGATGAGGGTCTGAAGCACGTTGCCCATGGTATCCCGGACGTTCTCGCCCTCGCTGTAGATGGTGGTAAAGCTCACCCCGTCCACGCTGTACTCTTCCAGGGTGGACAGGACGCGGCTGCAGACATCCATGGTGGCGGCGCTGTCCTGCTTGGTGACGCTGAGCATCACGGTCCCCTGGCCGTTATACCGGGTGATGCTGCCGGCGTCCTCTTGGTAAAAGTCCAGGAAGGTACACACATCGGACATCTTCACGGTATGTCCGTAGGGGGTCTGGATGGGCAGGGAGCGCAGGCTCTCCAGCTCGGTGGTGACGCTGCCGTAGACGCCCAGGGAGACATCTTGGCTGCCCTGGGAGACACTGCCCACCGGCATATCGAAGTCGGCGCCGGCGATGGCCGAGCCCAGACCGGAGATGCTGAGGCCGTACTGCTTCATGGCGGCCTCATCCACCACGATGCGGATGTAGTCCTCCTGGCTGCCGGTCACCGACACCTGGGCCACGCCCGAGAGGGACTCCAGCGCGGGCACCACGTCCTCGTCCAGGTAGTTGCTGATGTCGAAGTCCCCGGGTGCGGAGACGGTGAGCATCATGGTGGACATGGACATGCTGTTGGTGCTCAGTTTCATGATAGAGGAAACGAAGCCTGGTACGGTCGCTGGTGGTGGGCACGGTGCTGATCGCCCTCTCCGCCGTTATCACCATCACCATTGTGCAGCTCATCTACCTCAAGATGGGCAGCGATCTGGCCCTGGAGAAGCCCCTCTTTATCCTGACGTTCCTTGTCACCGCCGGGGTGGTGGGAGTGGCGGCGGGCGCCGTCAACTATCGGCTCAACCAGAATCTATCCCGCCTTACCCGGGGCCTGGAGGCGATAGCCGACGGGGATTTCTCCGTCCGTCTGGACCCGTCCAAGGCCGGCCCTATGTCCTCCACGTACGAGGACTTCAACAAGATGGGGAAGGAACTCCAGAGCATCCAGACCCTCCGGGAGGATTTTATCAACAATTCCTCCCACGAGTTCAAGACACCTATCACCGCCGTCCAAGGCTTCGCCGAACTTTTGCAGGAGCCGGACCTCACTGAGGAGGACCGGCGGCAGTACACCCAGATTATCCTGAACGAGTCCACCCGGCTGGCCAGCCTGGCCGACAGTGCCCTCCTCCTCACCCACCTGGAGGCCCAGCAGGTCATCCCGGACCAGGCCCCCTACGCCCTGGACGAGCAGATCAAGCAGTGTGCCATCCTCCTGTCCGGCCAGTGGGAGAGAAAACATATCGCCTTCTCCGCCGAGCTGGAGGAGGCCTCCTTCGTGGGCAACCAGGAGGTCATGCGCCATGTGTGGCTCACTCTGCTGAACAACGCCATCAAGTACACCCCCGAAGGGGGTGAGATCACGGTAACCCTGACCGTCTCGGCCGGGGAGATCGCCGTCCGGGTGTCGGACACCGGCATCGGCATGGACGAAGAGACCCAGAGGCACGTGTTCGACAAATACTACCAGGGGCCCGCCGGAAAAAAAGGCCAGGGGCTGGGCCTGGGGCTCGCTATTGTCCATCGCATTGTGGAATTGTGCGGCGGCAGCATTGAAGTCCACAGCGTGGCGGACCAGGGCAGCACGTTCACCGTGCGTCTTCCCGAGGGGGCTGAGAAAGGTCCCTCCTGCCCCTGATCTCCCCGCCCAAAAGCGCGTGAAAAAACCAGGATCCGATACGCTGCCTATCGTAGAAGCGCAAGGTGACAGGGCGAGCGGTTTTATCAAAAAGTTGACAGACAGGGGATCAGTGCCACACCCCGGAAAATAAGGGCGGCAACGATGTGCTGATCGCAGTGCGGGACTGCTATAAGATCTCGGGGGTTGCTTATGAATCCTGATGGCGCAGCGGTCTGCTCCCGCAGGTACACGCCGGTGAACCAGGGGGCCTCCAGGCATTCAGGCAGGATACTAAGGGTTTCAACGGATGCCGTCCGTGCCCCGCTTTCCCGGGCCCGGACGGTATCATCCGGGCAGCCGCAGAGGCCCGCGAGGTTTTTTTGTGTCAAACCTTTACTGACCCGCGCCCTTTGGATCGCATTTGAATTATTCTGGTGCTGGGTGCTGAGGGTCGTTGATCTGCAAGAGTGGCCCATACTCTCTCTGAAATGTTTTGGGTCGCTGATGTTGTTGGCGGAGGTCGGGTTGCCGGTGTTATCCATCAAAAACTCCGCCAAGCGCCCCAGCGCGATAGGGTTGCTGAGACGGTATTTCTGTACCAGACCCCGGTTGACAATGGTTTCATAGACGTCCATGCCCTCCTGACGGCCCATGAATACCATATCGCCGTCGGAATGGGCGATCCCACGGACGTCAACCTTGCAGATGGCGTAGCCATACTGACACCAGTAGGCGGGGCCGGGGGCCTCAAAGCCCTGCCAGCCGGACACCCGATTTTTGGAGAAGCCGGTCTTGGTCACATGGGAATTCGTGTTGAACGGGCCGCCCCGTCCCACAGGGGGATGGCCATATCCTCCTGGCACTCGATGTCGATGGGCAGGGGCATGGCTCCCTAGGCGTTGACGCTCCCCTTTGGATAGACCCGCCGCCGGGAGATCAATATCCTGTCCCAGGGTCGGCAGAACGTGCTGTTCCTGAAGCTGGAGCGGCAGATGCTTCTTCACTACCAGACCGACAGCCAGAGCGAGGCGAGAAGATCCGCCGCACCTTCGTCATCGGCGGCGAGCCTTGTCATAGTGCCCCGAACTGCAAATACCTCAAAAATCGGAGAATCCTCGGTTTAGGGATAACATCCCCGCCGAACACATGAAAAATGGCCTGAGAGCGGATCGTATCGCCCTCGGGCCTTTTTATACCCAAAAATGAAAACCTCGTTCAGCGCATAGCGTAACGGCCTGGGACCTGTCTCCCCCAGCATAGAGCGCTGCTCCACCAGGCCGGTCCCGACACCCGGCCCCTCCCCTCCCCGGCAGGACGGGAGGTCCCTCCGCGCCCCCAGCTCCCTTGCCAAGAGCTGGACGGCCTCCCCGGCACAGACTGTTGTTTTCCCCGTACCGACCTTCTCCGTGAGGTCAAAGAACATGCGCAACAGCAGTTGCAGCCGGGTTCAGCGCTAGTGTCCGCAGCCGCCCATGGAACAGGGTGTCTCGCCACCCCATACTGCATCTATACTGACCGGACGATTCCAAAGAGAGACAGATATTCGATGGGCCGAGGGCAACGTTTCAAAAGCCCTCTGATCCCAAGGCTTCGCAGAAACGCAAAACCTCCCGGAAGCGTGGTGCCGGCGGAAATTTTCCGGAAACAGACGGTTTTTCCAGTGAGCATACTATGCCGTCTGAACGCTTCCACGTTGAAAGAAGATTCTTATATGGCAAATCATACACTCAACCCGAGGGTCTGCAACGCCCTCGTCGATCAGCTCGACAAGCTGGCCCGGTACAACCGCTAGGGCAGCTACCGAACTCCCCACTGTAAATGGGTACTTCCGTTCACAGCGGAGGAAAGGAGGTCGCGCGGCTCTGGGCCCGTGAAAAGAGTACATAGGAAGCCAAGAAAAAAGGGGCAGCAATATGAGATCCATTACTGCTGTCCCGGTTATCCCAAACAGTTATGAGCGCTATCCCACCTATAAGGAGGCCACCCTGCGCATCGCCCAAAGCTCCTGGCCCTGGGCCGTTCCATGCGGATCGGGAAAATCCTGGGCCTCACCTGGGACTGCGTGCAATTCTCCGGGATGAAAAAAGTGACGGAAAAGCCGCTTTTCCATCACATCTGCCGAAAAATAATAAACCCCTCAAGCCTCGCGGCTCAAGGGGTTGACTGGAGCTGCTACCCAGATTTGAACTGGGGACCTCATCCTTACCAAAAAGCCCTCGGCAGTTTTGCGGAATACCCATTCATACTATATTGTACCGGGAAGTGCCTGTCCTGCAAGGCTTTGCAAGGTGGGCGCTTCCCTTTTTGTGTTACCTCATACCCGCTCGGTTTGAGGTATTTTAGGGAGTTTGTTGGAAGATTTGTTGGAAGTTTTCTGGCCTTAGAAGTTTTTCCGCACGATTGATGATTGACCAAAACATTTGGATGCAAAGCACCCGCCGCAATATTTTTCTATTCTGCAACAGGTCCGTTGCGGGAATAAGATTTGAACTTACGGCCTCCGGGTTATACGGATCCCCAGTTTAGCGCCATCAGTGAATAGTCAAACTAAGTGCAACAGGAATTGAGTTCAAAGTCCCACAGTTCCTGAGCAGAATGAAAGTTTAAAACTTTGTGAGGCCTGGCGTTGATCAACGCCAGGTTTCGCTTTAGTGCAGCAGGAGCTGCGCGAGAAAGATTTCTTCCCTTTGGATAAAACTCCCGAAGCATGCCGTTCAGATTCTCGTTTGTGCCTTTTTGCCATGCACGATATGGATCGGCAAAATACACGTCACAGTGTAGTCTCTCCTCAATTCTGCGCCAGTTTGCGAACTTGGCTGGACCTGTTGACAAAAGCAAAAATTCTGCCGAAACCCACAGGTTTTCTGGCAGAATATTGGAGTTGGAGATGGAAAAAGATGGCATTTACCATTCTCTTAAGGTTTAGGGCCATGGCAGCAAGGAGACATTCTTCCGTTGCTGCAAGAATGCCCCTTTTTCGAATTTTTGAAATGCAGTGTTCCCGTTTCAAGACGGAGAACCTGCCCTCTGCCCAGATTTTACGCAGCCGCATCATGGGTAGGAATTCAGGAGTTCCCACGCGCTGATGTCCTCTGAAAAATGCTGGATAGCAGCTGCTGGCCAGCACCCTGCGCCGAACTCCAGCCTTGTCAAAACAGTTCGGCCGTTTGGAACAGTGCATACAAGCGTCGCCTTCGACTTAATAGCACCGCAGATATTTGCCGGTCGATTGATTACAATTTAGCCTGTGGTATGTAAGAGAGACTCCTTCCGGACAGATGAACGCGTCCGTCTGTGGGTTGTAGGAGAATCCATATTTCTCAGGTGCATTGGAGAATTAGATCGCGGGGATGTATCCAGTAATGCCTAGAAGCTCCAGCCCCCGGTGGACAGCACCAGTCTTATATCCACGATCCAGAGCAAGTCGTTTCATTGGGACACCAAGATCTATTTGCCGTTCCAAATGCCGCAAGACCAGAATACTTTCTTTCTCGTTGGCAGGATATACATCAACACCTGTTAAAATACCCTGTTTGCAGTCCACAGCAGCTTCCGTCAGATACCCAATGCCGCGTTTGCTGCCGTGATTGATATAGCCGCTGTCTGGATCTGTCTGGCTGGTGGTGCGACGCTTCTTTGCAATTCTTGTTGGCGGCTTTTTGAACCCCGGCTGGTTGGAAAGCTCTTCATCCAAGGAATCGAGATAGCTTTGCATACTTTGCTCAATTTCTATTTCTACATCGATCCAGCTTTCTCTTGATACATTGGCTGGAATGTAGCTTCCGTCCGCAGCCATGGCCTTTCCATCTATAAGGCCGCCAGCTATGCACTGTTTCACGATTTCATAAAAGGCTTTCTGAAAAAAGTTGCTCTGCTGCCATTTGCGTGTCCTGGTTTTGCTGAATGTGGAGTGATCCGGGATGGCGTCATCCAGTTCGAATCCACAGAACCATCGGTAGGCGATGTTGAGCCGAACTTCCTCTACCAGCCGTCGCTCTGATTTAATACCATACAGGTATCCGATCAAGAGCATTTTGAACATACTGACGGGATCCACAGATGGGCGGCCAGTCGCCGGATAGTATGGTGCAAGAAGTTTATAGATGAAGTCAAAGGATACCAGTTGGTCTATTTTTCGCAGCAGGTGGTTTTCTGGAATCAGTGACTCTATATCCACGAAAATCATTGCCATTTGTCTGCTTTGACGTCCCATCACGCCACATCCCTATAGTTATTTTACCATAGAAAGGGTTTATAGGCTACTTTGTCAACAGGTCCATCATTCTACAGTACCAAAAGCAAAGCAGATGCCACACGAAAGGCCGAGAAATACAAAGCCAAATACGAATTGGAGCAGCTCTGCGGCGGTACCCCCGAACGTCCCCTTGTTCTATTCCAGGATTGGGCTATCCAGTGTCTGGAGCTCTACAAAAAGCCCTATGTGAAGAGTAATACCTACAATGGTACCTATCTGGCTCCCACCAAGCTGCACCAGATCCCTGTGTTTGGCTCTATGCTGCTGGACACCATCCTCCCCATCCACATTCAAAGGTATATCAACAACGCCGCAAAAAAGTATGCACCGAAGACCGTGAAGCGGGCCTATCCCCAGGCGGAATATGACACCGTGTATGCCTTTGCCAAAACACATCCAACGGTCTGGCAATTATGCTGCTGATGGAGCTTGGAATCAGCAGCAGTGAGCTGCTGGGCCTTCGCTGGGAGGACTTTGATGCCGACACCGGAGTCCTGCATATCCGCCAGGGTCTCACGGCATACCGCAATCCGGATGATCAGGCCTGGATTCTCGACATCCAGGGTCTGAAAAACAAATACCGTCGACGGTCTATTCTTATTGTGGACGGAGATCTTCGCCATCGTCTGCGGGAAAAGCCCAAGGAGATCACCATACCTCCAGGTGCAGCGTCGCTAAAGGTACGGTCGTTAAAACTGAGTACATTTTCCACAGCCTGGAAGGATTGCCCTACCGACCTCACAACTGGGGTCACCGCATCTACGATGCTTTCATGGAAGACATGGCGGCCAAGTATCCCGACATCCCCAAGTTGCCCCCGTGAGCTTCGTTACACCCGGACCACTCTGTGGCTCGCCCAGGGTATATCGCCTTACATGGTAGGGAAGCTGCTGGGGCACAGCGGCACGCAAATGCTTGCACCGGTCTACGATCACACCACCGTGGACACGCTTAAAAATGTCCTCACCGGCACCTGACCGATAAAAATTCAGCGGAGGAGCATGGCGTTCCTCCGCTGTATCTGTGTCGTGTCGTATTTTTGTCGTATGTTTCTTTTTTATGCCGCTCAGTCAAAAAAGAAAAACCCTCCGGTCCTTGCAGCCCAGATGGTTTTCTTGGTGGAGACTACTGGACTCGAACCAGTGACCTCCTGCGTGTGAAACGCACTCGCAGACCAAAGTCAGCCTTGAAAACCCAGTATTTTCAAGGCCTGCTCTGTTTTAAATTCGATAATCCAGAGGTAGTTATAGATGGGCTGCTGTCGTAATTTTGTCGTACCCTCCGGCAGCTGCACATTAATCCCAGTGACTTTGATTACCAAGCTATGGGTGAGCTGGAGATTAGAGCCTGCGATCCCATGGTGAATCTGCTGGCTCTCCTGAGTAGTCGGGGAGGTAAGGCTGAAGTTGGCCGTATTCCGCAAAATACTGGGGCCGATTTCCAGCCAGGGGAACTTTAAGAGTGAAAGACCGTCCCGGAGAGCAAAGCGGCAGAGGCTACGGCACAGCGGTATGGGCATTGAAGATTACCCGGTGGCTGCCGTATCTTTTTGGGCTTGAGGCTCTTTTGTTTCGTCAAAAACGTTAATTCTAACCCTCTTTCTCCATTCCCTTTTAAATATTTTGCAAAAAACACTTGCTTTTTCGGGTTTCATAAGATATAATCTTCAAAAAAGAGATTCAATGACTTTATCAATTTATAAGTCATTGAATGAGATCTTCGTTTATGACTCAATAGAAGTCTGCTATGGAGGGAAGAAATGAGCAGAGAAAAGTCGCTTTCGCACACGGTTTTAAGCGAGCAGGTAAAGCAGGCGCTCATAGAACTGATTCAGAATTCAGATGGGGCAAACAATAAACTCCCCCCCGAAAGCGAACTGGCCAAACAGTTCGGCGTCAGCGTTGCCGTGGTCCGGGAGGCTCTCCTTCTGCTGCGGGAGGAAGGCATTGTAACCAAACGGCATGGTTCCGGCAATTACTATCATAAAACCATGCTTTTGGAGCGCGACCAGTATCTGGGCCGTATGCCGGGATACTTATCCATCCTGCAGGCTCAAGGATATGCGCCTACTGTAGGCGTCCCCCACTGTGAAACACGGCTCCCACCGGAAGAGGTCCGCGTAAAGCTCCAGCTCGAAAAGGATGATCTTACATTCTTCTACAGCAGAACGATCTATGTAAATGAAAGGCCGGCGGTCTATGGCCAGAACTGGCTGCCCCTGAAACTGTTTCACACCTTTCCGAAGGAGTCGGAGAGCCTGTTTAACGTCTTTGATATTATCCGGCTTTGTATCCAGGAAGAAATTGCTTACGGCGATTCTGAGTTCATTCCCGCTGTCTCCAATGCTGTTGACGCCCAGCAGCTTGGCATTCCTTTAAACAGTGCCTTTATGTTCCAAAACGGAGTGTCTTACTCCCTGCAGAATAAGCCTCTGGCTTACAGCTCCGATAAGATCAATCCCGAGTTCATGCGCGTGAGGATTCTCAGCCGCCCCTGATAAAGCCCGTCCGATTGCAACCACCGTCGCAGTCTCAGTTGTCCGAAACGTAAAGACCTCATGAGTCTTGAGTCTAAGGAGGAAGGTGCAATGAGTTTAGAGATAAAGAATGTCTCAAAACGCTTTGGCATGGTTCAGGCCAACAAGGATATCAGCTTTCGCCTTGAGGACGGGGAAGTCCTAGCCATTTTGGGGGAAAATGGTGCCGGAAAGACAACCATGATGCGAATGATCTACGGCCTGGAGACCATGGACAGCGGCTCCATTGAAGTGGACGGCAGGCCGGTAAAGATTACATCCCCAAAGGAAGCGATCCGCCTCGGAATTGGCATGGTCCATCAGCACTTTATGCTGGTAAATCACTTTACTGTGACACAGAACATGATGCTCGGCCTGCGGGAGAAAGCCACCGAGCTGTTTGACGCCAAAGAGCAGAGCGCGCGCATCAAGCAGGTCTTTGACGATTATGGCTTCTCCATGGATCCGGACACCTTGGTGGGCGATCTGCCTATCGGCCTTCAGCAGCGGGTCGAGATCATGAAAGCTCTCTTCAAGGGCGCACAGACGCTGGTTTTGGACGAACCTACTGCGGTGTTGACTCCTATGGAGATTCGGGAGCTTTTCCAGACCATCCGCAAGCTCACCGCCCAGGGAAAGTCGGTCATCTTTATCAGCCATAAGCTGGACGAAGTGATGGAGATCAGCGATC
Source organism: Pseudoflavonifractor sp. HCP28S3_F10 (assembly GCF_052065415.1). Lineage (NCBI taxonomy): Bacteria > Bacillati > Bacillota > Clostridia > Eubacteriales > Oscillospiraceae > Pseudoflavonifractor > Pseudoflavonifractor sp. HCP28S3_F10. The sequence continues at coordinate 31,124 of NZ_JBQHUB010000023.1, forward strand.
GGGTGCTCGTGCTTCGCCAGGGCCAGGTCGTGGGGGCGCGTAAAACAGCGGAGACCACAAAGGAAGAGCTCATCCGCATGATGATCGGCCGGGCCTTGTGCCCCATGGTCAAGGATCAGCCGGATGAGACGCTCAAGCGGTATCCCGTTTTGAAGCTGGAGAACCTCTGCGTCCGGGGAGAGCACGGCAAACAGCTCCGGGATGTTTCCTTCCAGGTCTATAACCACGAGGTGCTGGGCATCGCCGGCGTGGACGGCAACGGTCAGAACGAACTGGTCGAGGCCATTACAGGTCTTCGGAAGGCCCAGTCCGGACATGTGTACCTCAACGAAGAGGAAATCACCAACCAGTCTCCCCGTCAGATCCGGGAGCACAAGCTCTCCCATATCCCCGAAGACCGCCACGCCAGAGGCCTGATCCTCTCCATGGATCTGGTGGGCAACAGCATTCTGGTCAACCATGCCCGTCCCCCCTTTTCCAGGCGGGGCTTCCTGAACCAGAAGCAGGCCTCCGCCTTTGCCCGGGAGCTGATTCGGGATTACCAGATCAGCACCCCCAATGAGCGGGCAAAGGCCGCCTCCCTGTCCGGCGGCAACCAGCAGAAGGTGGTTGTGGCCAGGGAGATCTTCCTCGACCCCGAGCTTCTGGTGGCTGTCAAGCCGACCCGCGGCGTCGATATCGGCGCTACAGAGTATATTCACCAGTGTATTCTGAAGGAGCGGGAAAAGGGGAAGGGCATCCTGCTGGTATCGGCCGAATTGGATGAGATTATGGCTCTGAGCGATCGGATTGTTGTAATGTTCAATGGTGAAATGACAGGCTGTGTCTATGCCGATCAGGTCACCCAGGATGATCTGGGCGCCATGATGACCGGTGTATCAAGAGATTTCAGCGCCCTGTCACCTGTGAGGGGAGTCAGATCATGAAAGCTGCAGTAAAACGCATACTCCCAGCGGTAATGGTTCCCATTCTCGCCCTTGTGTCCGCTTTCCTTGTCAGCTCCCTCTTCCTGGCTCTGGCCGGCTATGACGTCCTGCAGGCTGGCGCCGCCATTCTGGAGGGCACATTCGGTTCCCAGCGGGCCGTCTCCCAGATGCTGATGAAGGCCACTCCGCTGATGCTGATCGGCGTCGGCGTCGCCATCGCCTTTAAAGGCTCGTCCTTTAATATCGGCGCGGAGGGCCAGTTCTTTGCTGGAGCGCTGGGCGCCACCCTTCTGGAAGGCGTCCTCCACGAGTCCGGTCTCCCCTCCTGGATTATGATCCCCTTGCTGCTGTCCGCCGCCACCCTTTTCGGCGGCGTCTGCGGCGCGATCCCCGGCTATCTGAAAGCCAAGCGGGGCGCGTCCGAGGTGGTCACCTCGGTTATGATCTCCTCCATCATGGTATTGCTGGTGGGCTATCTGGTAAACGGCCCCATTCAGGAGCCCAACAAGGTCTACTCAGAGTCGCAGGAGATTGCGGTATCCGCCCGGCTGCCCTATATCTGGGGCAACACCAAGCTGCACGCCGGAATTCTGATCGCCCTGGCGGTGGCCGTCCTGGCCTACATAATGCTGGAAAAGACGACCTACGGCTTCAAAATTAAAATGGCCGGACAGAGCGCCCTTGCGGCGGAGTACGCCGGCGTCAATCCCAAATTCATCTGCGTCTCCACCCTGGCCATCAGCGGCGCCATCGCCGGTCTGGCCGGCGGAATCGAGGTCCTGGGTCTGAGCTGGAAACTCTATGTGAGCATCTCCCCCGGCTATGGGTACAACGCCATTGCCGTGGCCCTTCTGGCCGGACTGAACCCCCTCGCCATCATTCTCAGCTCCCTTCTGTTCGGCGCGCTGAACACGGGCTGCAATCAGATGGCCCGCACCATCGGCGTTCCGTCCTCCCTGTCCTCGTTGCTTCAGGCCCTTGTGCTGTTGTTTGTCGTAACGTACACCGCTTTACAGCCTCAGTTCTCCAAGTATCTGAAAAGGAGGGGCAGCAAATGCTAGAACTCATCGGCAGTAATATCGGCTCTATTCTGCAGTCTACCATCCGGCTGGCCGCCCCGTTCATTCTGGCGGCCGTGGGAGGCCTTTTCTCTGACATGGCCGGCGTCAGCAGCATCGAACTGGAGGCGGTTTTACTGATGGGCGCGTTTGCCGGCTTTGTAGGCGCTTTTTTCAGCGGGAGCCTGCTGCTGGGAATGCTGCTCGCCATGGCGGCCGGAGTTGTAATCTGCGCGATCTACAGCTATCTGGTGGTGGGTATCGGCGCGCGGGCCGCCCTGGTCGCAACCGCGCTGGTTCTCTTCGCCACAGGCTTTTCCAGCTTCTTTAACCGGGCCCTCTTCGGCGTGAGCACCGATGTGGTCAGCATTACGGCGCTGCCCGATCTCCGCATCCCGTTTTTGTCGGATATCCCCTTCCTCGGCCCCATCCTGTTTCAGCAAAATCTCCTGGTCTATCTGGCCTTCCTCCTTGTCGCCGCCCAGTTCTTCTTTTTCAAGCGGACCATGATCGGTCTGGAGTGGCGCTCCGTCGGTGAGAATGCCAACGCCGCCGACACCGCCGGCCTTCCCGTCCGCCGGTACCGGCACATCGCCGCACTGCTCACCGGCGCCATCGCAGGCCTGGCAGGCGCCTACCTGTCTATCGCCTCTTCCAACGTCTTTGTGGAAAAGATGTCGGCTGAGAAGGGTTACGCCGCCTTCGCCATCATCATTCTGGGGAAATACACCCCGGTGGGCGCCATGCTGGGCTGCCTGCTCTACGGCTTTGCCGACGCCCTACAGCTCAGCCTGCAGGCAATGGGCGTGGAAGTGCCCAATCAGTTCCTGCTGATGCTTCCCTACGTCTTTACCCTTGTGGTCATGTGTCTTTCCGGCCGTGGAAACGCCCCCGAGGGACACGGAAAATACTTTGCCAAGAAATAACCCGCTCCCCCATACTCCGCACGCCATTCTGTCACAAAGGAGTGAACATGGCCTATGCCTATCACTGCGGTAAAAGAATCCGTCGACGCCCTTCTGCAGGCCCGGGGAGAGCGTTATATCCAGTGGGGAACCACCCTGCAATGCTTACCGGAGCAGGGCTTCTGTGAGCGCCAATCCACCGCGTTTGTCATGAAGACACTGGAGCAGATGCATCTCACCTCTCTGGAGCCGCTGCCCATCTCCGGCTGCATCGGCAGGTTAAAAGGTGGCCGCCCCGGTCCCACCGTCGCCGTGCTGGCCGAGCTGGACGCGGTCTACTGCCCGCAGCATCCGCTGGCCGACAGCAAGACCGGTATGGCCCATGTATGTGGACACCACATGCAGGGGACCATGCTGCTGGCGGCGGCAGACGCCTTTTCCACCCCGGAAATCCGGGCTCAGCTGCCGGGAGAGCTGGTCTTTATGGCCGTCCCCGCGGAGGAGATGCTGCCCCAGGAATTTGTGAACAAGCTCCGGGCCGAGCAGGGCATTGTCTACCCCAGCGGCAAAAAAGAGCTCATCCGCCAGTCCTATTTTCAGGGGATTGACGCGGTTATCTCCACCCACGCCTACACGGAGGGCCCCCCTGTCCCCGATCAGTTTTACATCCAGACCTCCTGCAACGGCTTTGTCAGCATCCAATGCACCTTCCGCGGCAAGGCCGCCCACACCGCCGAGTGTCCCTACGACGGCATCAACGCCCTGAACGCCGCCATGCTGTGCATCAACGGCCTGCAGGCCATGCGGGAGACCTTCCCCGACGGAGAGGGCATCCGTATGTCCTACATCCTTACCGACGGCGGCGTCAGCCTGAGCACCGTACCCGAAAAGGCCGAGCTGTCTGTCCAGCTCCGGGCCAAAACCCACGAAATGCTGGATCATCTGTCTGACCGCACGCAGGAGATCGCCCGGCACGCGGCGGCCATGGTGGGCGGTTATGCCGAGGTGGAGGCCTCTATGGGCTATGAGCCCTTCCGGGGGGATGAGGAGCTGGCCGCCCACCTGGAGGCCGCTGCGGAAGCGCTCGGCGTCCCCGCCGTCCGCAGCCCCCACGGCGTCTACTGCACCGATCTCGGCAATGTATCCCAGATTGTCCCCACACTCCACTTCTCTGTCAGCGGTTTTACCGGAAACCTGCACAGCGCCGACTTTGCCGTCGCCTCCCCGGTCTCTGCTTATGTGCTGCCCGCCAGAGCGGTGGCCCGTACCATTCTCAACCTGTTAGGAGGGAAAGCCTGATGCACACTCCGGAAAACGCCCACACCATTACCGCCTATGTCTACCGCAGCCGAACCCGTTCCCTGCAGCCCTACAGAATAGACAGCGCCCACCCCATTTCTGTCATGAGTCTGGTCGCGCAGCTCCACCAGAAGGATCCCACCCTGGCCTGCCGAACCTCCATGTGCTTTCACGGAACCTGCGGCTCCTGCTTTATGAATGTGAACGGCCAGGATGTGAAGGGCTGCACCGTACTGGTCAATCCGGGTGAGACCGTATATCTCCGCCCTCACAGCAGGTACAAGATTCTGCAGGATCTGGTGGTTGACTTTAATCAGCCCCTCACATCTGACGAATAAGGAGGCAGCGCAATGCAGGCAATCAGCACAACCCGTTCAGCCGACGTACTCGTAATCGGAATGGGGGCCTCCGGAACCCGGGCCGCCCTGGCCGCGGCCGAGGCGGGCTCCTCTGTCTTGATTACTAACAAAGGGCCCGCCGGCCGTTCGGGAATTACACTCACCGCCGGCGGCGGCACCCAGGCGCCCTTCCACCCGGAGGACAGCCCGGAGCAGTACTACCAGGACACCATCGCCTACGGCTACCAGCTGGCCGACAGGAACCTGGCCTGGGCCCTGGCCCGGGACTCCTGCCAGCGGGTTCACGACATGGAGCGCTATGGCGTCCGCTTCCGGAAGGATGATCAGGGCGCGTACATCCTCAGCCGTTTCCCCGGCCACACCTACCCCAGAAACATCGGCTTTCACGGCGGCGGCATCGGTATGCTGGGCCCGCTGAAGAACAGCTGTCTGAAGCACCCCAACATTTCGGTGCTGGACGATTTTCTGGTCACCGGGCTGATTGCCTCCCGGGACGGCGGTATCGGCGGCGCCCTGGGGTGGAATCTGAAGACCGGGGAGCTCACCCTTCTGGAGGCCCCCGCCGTCATCATCGCCACCGGCGGCTGCCAGCAGCTCTGGGCCGTCACCGACTGCCCGGCGGACTCCACCGGCGACGGTCTGGCCCTGGCCTACCGGGCGGGGGCCCGGTTCGTGGACATGGAGATGATTCTCTTCTACCCCTCTGTGATTGTCTGGCCGCCAGCGGCCCGGGGCGCCTTTGTCCACTACGAGTTCCTCGCCACTGACCGCCTGGACGGAGATATTCTGGACAGCAGCGGTGCCGCCGTCCTCCCCAAAAATCCCATCCCGGTGCGGGACGCGGCTATGCGGCTGATGAACCAGGCCATTATGGAGGGCCGCGGCGGTCCTCACGGCGGGTTGTTCTGGTATGTGGGCGACTCTCCCAAGGGAAAGGAATTTGTGGCCCAGTACCTGGACAACCAGCAGTACGGCTACCTGCGCAAGCAGGGGCTCGATCCGGTCAACGACAAAATCGAGGTCGCGCCGGGCGCCCACTATCAGCTGGGCGGTGTCCGGATTGACGCCGCCTGCCGGACCAATGTGGACGGTCTGTTCTGCACGCCGGAGGCCGCCGGCAACTATGAGGGCGCCAACCGCCTCAGCGGCAGCGCCCTGGGCGGCACCCAGGTGTTCGGATACCTCGCCGGCTGCTCCGCCCACGCCTGGGCCGCCGGTCACCGGGGCGTCCCGCTGGATCCCGCCTCTCTGCAGCGGGAGTCGGAGCGGGTCCTCACCCTCTTCGATGACGGCCGGAAGCCCTCCAACCCCTGGCAGCTCAAATCCCACCTGCAGCATCTGGCCCAGGACGCCCTCGGTGTGGTCCGCTCCGGGGAAAAGCTGGCCGCGTTCATGGAGGAGCTGGACCGCATGGAGGCCGAGCTGGACGGCTACCGGATCCGGACCGGCGCCGGCTTCCAGCAGCCGCTGATGGATCTTCTGGAGCTGCGCTCTCTCATCGAGACCGCCCGGCTTGTGGCCGGCAGCGCCATGACCCGCACCGAATCGCGCGGGCACCATTTCCGGGAAGAGTATCCCGCACGGGACGATGAGAACTGGCTGAAGCATACCTGTGTGCAGCAGCAGGAGGGAAAGCCTGTCTTTTCCACCTGCCCAATCTGTATGGAAAAGGAGGAGGACTAACGCTCGCGGCATACCAGCACGCTCTTCAGCCACTACAGAAATCATTCTGCATTACTATGAAAAGGAGAGACTACTATGAAGGCGACATGGAAAAAAAGACTGTCTGTACTGCTTGGCGCGGCGCTCCTGATCTCTGGCCTGGCCGCCTGCGGCTCAACGGGCGGAGGCGCCCCTGCCGGCTCCAGCGCCCCCAGCGGCGGTGACGGGGACAAGGTCTACAAAATCGCGGCGCTGATCCCCGGCTCGATCAATGACGGCGCCTGGGGAACCATGGGCTACAATGCCGCCAAGGCCGCCGCCGAGACCTGCGGCGCGGAGTTCAGCTATGTGGAGACCAACTCCCCGGCCGATGTTCTGGAGGCCGTGGAGGACTACTCCGCCCGGGGCTATGACCTGATTTTCGCCCACAGCAACGACTACCAGGACGCCTGTGAGCGGGTCGCCGGCCAGTATCCCGACACCCACTATTTGGTGACCAGCGGCCGCATCAATACCGAAAACATCACCGCCATGTCCAACCGGGCCTATGAGGGCGCCTATCTGGCCGGCGTCATTGCCGCCAAGACCACCACCACCGGTAAGGTCGCCTATATGGGTCCCCAGGAGCTGCCCAACATCAAGGAATCCATGATCGGCTTCCAGCAGGGCGCCCAGGACACCGACCCCTCTGTTGAAGTTGTTCTGACCTTTGTGGGCTCCGGCACCGACGTCAGCAAGGCCAAGGAGAGCACGCTGGCCCTTATCAACAACGGCGTGGACATCATTCTGGTCAACGCGAACAAGGCTGGCGAGGGCTGCTACGCCGCCGGCATGGAGAATCTGGGCAAGGTAATGATGATCTCCGCCAACTCCAGCCGCTTTGACGATTTCCCGGAGCTCATGGTGGCCGCGCAGCCCAACGACTACTCTCCTGGCGTCACCGCGGTCCTCAAGGACGTTATGAACGGCACCTTTGAGAGCGGCTCCTACTCCATGGGCGTCGCTGACGGCGCCATCGCCTGCGTGCTCAGCCCGTACATGGAGTTCTCCGATGATGTGACCCAGGCCTACGAAGCGGCGAAGCAGGGGATCACGGATGGCTCTATCGTGGTCTGCCGGACGGAAGAAGAACTGGCCGCCCGATGAGCCATATCTGTGAGGAATCGCCCGCCTATACCGCGGAAGATCACGCGCTGCTCTTTGGCGTTATCGCGAAAACCGTCTGCGACACCCTGGGCGAGTCGGCGGCCCCCCTCCTGAAGGAGGCGGTAATCCGCTACGGCACCCAGCGTGGAAAGCGCATGCGGCTGAGAGCGGAAAAGGACGGTCTGCCCATCTGCATGGCGACCTATCTGCTCTACCGGGAGTATCAGCTCCGGCCCGGCCAGTTTTGCAGCACAAAGGGCTGGAATGACCAGGGCGATATGCAGGACTGCGCCTTCAAGTGCCCCTGGGCGGAGACCTGGGAGCGGTACGGCCTCTCCCGGTACACCTCCGTCTACTGCCGCAACATCGACCCCGCCCTGGGCCGGGGCTTTGATGAGTCGGTGGTCATCGACTCAAAGGCCAATCTCACCGACGGCGCGCCCCACTGTGACATCTGGTTCCGGGGGGCCGCCCAAACCGAGGGCGTCTCGGCGGAGGGACTGGATTTGGATCGGCGCGCGCGGCTGCCCTGGGACTATCATCTGGCCCATGTCTACCGGGTGTTTTCCGATACGCTTCAGGAACTTGTGGGAGGGGAGCTAGCCGATCAGATTTTAGAGCGCTCCTGCACCTGCTTTGCCCAACACACTCAGCACAAGAATCCCTGTGCGTTCCTCTCTCTCACCGATATGAATTTTGAGTCCATCGGTGATTATTGAGGAGGCGGCTTAAACTGATCGCCAGCAAAGACTAATTGTCCCGCGCTGAGTGCAAAAATTGATTTGTCCTAATTTCGGATCGCGTCAAAGAGGCTAAAACCGTGATTCCTCACGATTTTAGCCTCTTTTTTATACGCCCGAAGGGACTCAAATTCTGCCAGGCAAGGCTTATCAACTGACACCTAATCTCTGTAAGTATTGCGATCACTCGCTTTTCGCTAAAGAAAAGTTTATTTCGTGTTAGGGTGTGTCAGGTGATCCCGCCATGGTAAGGGTCAATGTACTTCTAAAATTTTATCGTAACTCTTGGTACTATATCACTGGTTACAGGCAAGAGTACAGACTCTTCCCAACACCAGGAAATAGCGGTACGATTACAAAGGGAGGGCACAAGAATAATTATTCTTGTGCCCTCCTTGTATTTTTTTAAAATTTGGAAATATGGTCAGACTGCAGAATAAGGACCTTACAAAAGGTCCACCCCATACCATGCAAGAGATATCCGTTCATATTTTTCTGTATTTTAATTATAATATGCACATATTTTAGATGAAAAAGTTCTGTATTTTCGGGATTCTTTCTATTGCGTCCATCGCGTTTTTGCCCAGTCTGGGTCACGGTTTGGGTCAGACGAAAATCACCCCACGTCCAGCATAGCGAATCCCCTCCTTCAGCACGTTCTGATAGAACGGCAGGAAATCCGCATACCGCCGGAACTGTGCCAGTGGCACAACGTGGACAGAAACCGTGATGTCGTGGTCAAGGCTGAGTGTGCTTGCTACTCCAGAAACCGCACGCCGCTGCGACGCGATCTGTTCCTGCGTCAAATCTGCGGTCAGAAGAATGTCAATATCCGACTCCGCGGTAAAATCGCCGCGGGCATAGGATCCGTACAAAATTGCATCGTGGATGCTGTGCCCTAGAATTGGATCACAGGCGTGATAGACGATCTTCAAAATCTCAAACGCCTGATTGCGCGTACACATATTGACACCTCCCCTTCTGAACTTCTTATTTGCAGTATACCCCAAAGTGCGCTGGAATGCAAATCTGCTACAAAGCCCGGCTTGCTGGTTTGAATTTTATATATTGCCCATTGAATTTTCAATAATCGAATTATTTATTCGATTTTATTGTTTTGTATTGCTATTTTCTGAAAAGGCGGTTATACTGAGTACTGAGGTGGTATCTGTGAATGAAACTCCTGTTATCCGAATCCAACGGGCAGGCATTCGGAATTTTAGAAATGTTGAATCCGGCGAAATTCGTTTTCCATGCAATTATAGCGAGGATATTTTTGCGCCGAAAGCTGATGTCCTCGGCATTTATGGTCAGAACGGCTCCGGCAAAACAACATTTATTGATGCACTGGAAATCCTGAAAACGCTGCTGTCCGGGCAAAAGGTCGGGGCAGAACTGTCAGACTGCATTTCCTACGGACAAGAGAAAGCCGAACTGCAATTTGAGTTCAGCATCCTCAAGCTGAATGAGGGCAATGTAGTATATAAGCGGCGTCTCATCTATTCTGCTGTTTTGAGTAAAGATGCCATTGATGAAACCGTCAAGTGCGCCACAACCAGAACTGATTCAGCAAAAACAGCTTGGATGAAACCAATCTTCGAGTGTACGCACCAGTCAGAGGACGCTGTGTTCTCACCACAAGTTAGGCTGGAATCGTTATTCGGTTCGAAGCAAAATGCAAAAATGAACGAGCTTCGTGTTATAAAATTACTGTGCCAAAAGGAGCATCGGTCCTTTCTTTTCTCCCCAGAGTTCCTGAAAATGCTTCATGATGTAGCGCAGGAACATGACGATAAAGTTGAACCGCTGTTCGAACTGTCCAACTTTGCAAACACATCATTCTTTGTCATCTTGAACCGAAATAACGGGCTGATCTCGCTGGATGCAGCAATTCCTGTTAATTTCAGGACAGAAACGGCTGGCGGTACGTTTGCACTGCCGATTGATCAGCCAGTTACAATCCCAAACCGCTTTTTGGAAATCATACAACAGGTCATAGCAACTATCAGCACTGTTCTCTGCGAAATTGTTCCCGGTGCACAACTGTCACTTGTGGAACTCGGTACGGAGTTGATGGAAAATGGCGAGCAAGGCACAAAAATCCAGTTGGCAAGGGAGCTTTCCTGCGCCAATGGTAAACTGCATCTCCTACCTTTAAAATATGAATCTGAGGGCATTAAAAAAATCATCTCCGTTCTGCATTTGTTGATTGCTGCATATAATAGCCCGTCCATCACACTCGCGATTGACGAGCTGGACTCCGGTATCTACGAGTATCTGCTGGGAGAATTGCTGCGAATCATGCAAAAATCCGGCAAGGGGCAGTTGATTTTCACCTCGCATAATCTCTATCCGCTGGAAACATTGGAAAGCAATTCTATCGTCTTTACAACGACGAACCCAAGCGCTCGATATACTCGCATCAAAAGCGTGCGGGCAACAAATAATCTGCGCTCCATGTACCTACGTGAAGTCATCCTTGGAAGCGATGATGATGCATCTCTCTACGAAGAAACCAATGTGTCCGAAATCGCGCACGCAATGAGAGTAGTCGGCAAGCGTATGGAGAGCCTTTCTTTGTCGGGGGACGCATCCTCGGAGGTGTCCAATGGCTAAAAAGAAGGTTATGCTCTTTATCGTAGAGGGGCCAACAGATGAAACCAGCCTTTCTACGGTTTTGAACTGTAAATTTCGGGTTATAAAGTCCACTTGCACGGAGTTTCCGGTCCATCTTCACGGATAAACAAGTCCACCGTCACGGTGAAGGAGTCCGGCTAAATCAGAGCCTTTATA
>NZ_JBQHUB010000024.1:0-40223 GCF_052065415.1 Pseudoflavonifractor sp. HCP28S3_F10
CCCCGACAAAACCACCCGGGGCTTAGACCCGCTGGTGTTAGCCACCAAATCCCCCCCCCCCGCCCCCCCCCCCCCCCCCCCCCCCTATAAAACTCACCCGGGGGCCCCCCCCCCCCCCCCCCCCCGCTTCTGCTCACCGGAGCCCGTGTATGTTTCGGTCCGCCGGTCCCCTGTTACTCAGCCTGCTTCTTTTTCACCGGATAGCAGACCTCCGTCACGAACTCATTGGGGTCGGAGGTCTCATGGGGACTGACATGGTAGATCATAAAGGCGGGCCCGTCAAATTCATAGCCGTTGTCCACCACCCAGCCGGCCACCGACTCCATGACGTCGTTCATCTGGTCATAGGGACCCCTGCAGGTGGCGGTAGCCGCCGTTACCTGGGGCAGGGTCCGGAATTTCACATGCTCTGTGTCGGGATAGCGTCCCCGCACTGTTTTTTGCGCCTCCACGTCCACGTCGGACTCCCTGTACTCCTTGTCGTGGAACACCACGCAGCAATAACATGGCTCGTCCGGAACCAGATTCAGCGCCTCCGTCTCCCCTACCAGCACATCCCATACCATCCCCTCCCTCTCATAGGTGGGAATGGCCATGCGGACAGTGGCGGCGTACCGCTCCGGGAAGGTCTTGAGCGTCACATCATACTTCATGGCTGTGCCATCCTTTCTCAGCCGTTCCAGGGCTGTGTCCAGAAGCCGCAGACGGTATGCCGTCTGTTCCGCCAGCTCCTGCAGTTCGGCCCGCCGGATCCGCAGGTACTGCTGCAGCAGTGCCCCATCGTCCCGGCACAGGAGGATCTCCCGGATGGCGGACAGGCCAAAGCCCATATCCTTTAAGGCGTTGATCCGTCCGGCGATGGGGAGCTGCTTCTCGCTGTAATAGCGGTAGCCGGTGAAGGGCTCGATCTCTGCCGGTTCCAGCAGACCGATCTCATCATAGTGGCGCAGCATCCGAATGCTGACTCTGGACAGTTTTGAAAATTCTCCGATTTTTAACATTGCATACCTCGCAGATCCGCAGGAATTTGAGCTCAGGAGCATTGTAGTCCCTGCCATAATGGGAGAGTCAAGAGGGAACTTCCATCGCACGGCGGATATCCAGGGCAGGCCGCCTCTTCTCCCTTGATTTTTACCCCGTGATTGTATATACTGGTTATTGTATGTATACAGCCTGAACCGGTGTCGCACCCGCCTTACTGTGGGCCTGCCGCCGGTATCTCTATAACAGTTCAAGGAGGAACGGATCTCATGGACGATATCCCCTTGTCCCTGCCCCTTATGCTGGACGGCGCCACCGGCACCGAACTGATGAAGCGGGGCATGCCCGCGGATGCCTGCATGGAGCAGTGGGTGCTGGAGCGGCCCGGCGTACTGCTGGGACTCCAGCGGGAATACGTGGCGGCGGGCGCCAACGTCATTCTGGCCCCCACCCTGGGGGCCAATGCCATCCGGCTGGAAGAGCACGGCATTACCGGGCAGGTGGCCGAGTACAACCGCCGGCTGGTGGCCCTCTCACGGGAAGCCGCCGACGGCCGGGCGCTGGTGGCCGGCGACCTGGGTCCCACCGGCAAGACCCTCTCCCCCTTTGGCGATGACTCCTTTGAGATGCTGACCGCCGTCTATACCGAGCAGGCCCTGGCTCTGGAGCTGGCAGGGGTGGACCTCTTTGTCATCGAAACCTGCGTGTCCATGCCCGAGGCCCGTGCCGCGGTGCTGGCCGTCCGCAGCGTTTCGGATAAGCCTGTCTTTGTGACCTTTACCTGCAACGAGGACGGACGCACCCTTTCCGGCACCGATGTGCTGGCCGCCCTTATCGTCATGCAGGGCATGGGTGTCTCCGCGTTTGGCCTGAACTGCTGCGACGGACCCCAGGTGGTACTGGAGCAGCTCCGCCGCCTCACCCCCTACGCCCGCGTTCCCCTGATCGCCAAGCCCTCCGCCGGCCTGCCCCAGGCAGAGGAGGACGGCCCGGTATACAGCTGCACCCCGGAGGAGCTGGCTTCCTTCGTACCCGATCTGGCCGCCGCCGGCGCCCGGATCTTCGGCGGCTGCTGCGGCGCCGGGGCGGACCACATTGCCGCCCTGAAGCAGGCGGTGGACCGGGTGGACTTTTCCGCATTTCCCGCCGTGGAGCACGATCCCGATGTGATCCCCTGTGCCAGCGAGACCGAGGCCCGCTTCATCACCCCCGATGTGGACGTGGGCGAGCCCATCGAATGCACCTCTGACCTGATGGAGGATATTCTGGAGGCCGAGGAAAACTGTCCCCAGGGCGCGCTGAAGATCGGGATCTGGGAGGAGGATGACCTTCTCCTTTTTGCCGAAAACCAGTATGTCGTCAAGGACGCCCTGTGCATCGCCACCGACGTGCCCGAACTGCTGGAAGGCGCTCTGCGTGCCTTTCAGGGCCGTGCCTTCTGGGACGGCACCGAGGAGCTGGAGGACGATTTCCTCCAGGAAATGCGCAGGCAGTACGGCCTGATCCTGCTGTGATTTTCACGCGCCGCGGACCCCTCCGCGGCGCGTTTTCCGTCCGCCCCGCGGCACAAAATACAGAGATACGACAGAGAGCCGTCAACAAGAGAGGATGCCCGTACATGTACGATACCCACATCTTTCTGGACTTTGAGATGAATCCCATTCCCCGTGAATATAAAGAGGCCCGTGAGCTGGCCCGCAGCGAGATCATTGAGATCGGCGCGGTAAAGCTGGACAAAGACTACCGCCTGGTGGACCGCTACTCCCGCTATGTAAAGCCGGAATACGGTCCCATCCACAAGCGGATCACCCAGCTCACCGGCATTACCGACGCCGATGTGGCCCATGCCCAGCCCTTCGCCCCCGCCATGGAGGAATTCGCCCGCTGGATGGGCGAAGGCCGCGCCCGCATCTATTCCTGGAGCCGCAGCGACCAGTACCAGCTCTACGACGAGAGCTGGCTGAAGGAAGCTGAGCTGCCCTGGCAGCTCAACCAGCGGTGGATGGACTTTCAGGCCGTGTACACCAGGCTCATCGGCCTGTCCCGCTCCAATCCCCTCTCCCTCCAGAACGCCCTGGGCACGGCGGAGTACCGCTTCTCCGGTGACGCCCACCGCGCGGTGCAGGACGCGGAGAATTCCGCCTCCCTGCTGATCCTGGTCAAGGAGGGCCGGCTGGAAGAACAGGCCCGGGTGGTCATGGACGCCATGCGTCCCAAGCAGAATCAGGGCTTCTCCCTGGGCGGGGACGCGGCGGACAAGCTCCGGGCGTACCTGGCCGCCCAGGAGGGGCGGAATTAGTCTGATCCCCCGTTTTCAAAAAAAGAAGCGCTCACCGCACCCGAACGGGCCGCGGTGAGCGCTTTTTCATTCATATGGAGCTGTAACCTTCAGCCCAACAGCAGGTAAACCGCGCCTCCTATCACACCGCAGCCCAGCATGACCAGCACCGGGTCGGGTTTCCAGCGCCGGAGCACCAGCAGCGCCCCCGCGAAGAGGACCACCGCCACGGCGTCCGGCGCGTTCCATGCAAAGCCGCCGGGCCACCACGCCTGTATCAGAAGGGTGAGGCCCGCCGAGGCGATCAAAGCCACGACGGCAGGGCGGATGCCGTACAGCGCCCCCTGCAGAACGGACAGCGTGCGGTAACGGTAGTAAAGAAAGGCCAGCAGGGATACCACCACGCAGGACGGGATCACACACCCCAGGGTGGACACCACCGCCCCCCATGTGCCGGCGATCTGGATACCCACAAAGGTGGCAGAATTGATGGCGATGGGACCGGGGGTCATCTGTGAGATGGTGATGAGGTCGGAAAACTCCGCCATGGTGAGCCAGTGATGCTGCTCCACCACCTGCTCCCGGATCAGCGGAAGGGCCGCGTAGCCGCCGCCGAAGCTGAGCAGGCCGATCTGGAAGAAGCTCCAGAAGAGCTGGAGATAGATCATACTCCGTCTCCCCCTCTCCGATTGCTCCACAGCACTGAGGCAATCCCCGCCGCCGCGCAGCCCAGCAGGATCCAGACCACGTTCAGCTTCTTGGCCAGGACCGCCAGGGCAAACGCAATCACCATCAGCAGGACGGGCAGGATCTTCCGCTTGCGCACGATGTCCCCCGCCATGTCCAGCACCACGCTGGCGATGACGGCGGCCACCCCTGCCTGCATGCCCCGCAGCACCGCGGCGATGATCCGGTTGGTCTTGAAGGCAGCGTAAAAGAGGGACACCACCGACAGGATGAGGAAGGGCGGCAGGATGGTCCCCAGAATGGCCACCAGTGCGCCCAGCGGTCCCCCCACCCGGTATCCCAGCAGGATGGCCGCGTTGACGGCAATGGGGCCGGGGGCCGACTGGGCGATGGCCGTCAGGTCCAGCATTTCCTGCTTTTCCAGCCACCCCAGCTTATCCACAAAGCGCTCCTTCATCAGGGAGACGATGACGTATCCCCCCCCAAAGGTAAAGGCGCTGAGCAGAAAGGTGGAAGTAAAGAGCTTTCCGTACCGCTTCCAGTCACGCTTGTTCAATGATGTCCCTCTTTCTGAGTCAATCTGCGATGATCATTCCCACAGTTTGATGCCGATGCGGTAGGTGTCCGGCGACATGGCCCGCTGGAACGCCTCGTCGGCGTTCTCCAGGCCATACAGGCCGGACAGGTAGGGCCGCACATCCACCAGGCCGTAGCTGAGCAGCCGGGAGGCCGTCCAGAAGCCCTGGCTGGTGGGGCTGTAGGAGCCGGTGATGACCTGCTCGGTATAGTGGATGGAGTTGGGATTGATCTGGATGGGGTCCTTGGGGCTGAAGGAGCCGTAGTACACCATGCGGCCCAGCTTGCCCAGGGCCTTCAGATATTCCTCGGCCAGCGCGGGCACCGGCAGGGTGAAGAAGATCACATGGGCCCCGCGGCCGCCGGTGAGGGCCTTGATGGCCTCCACCGGGTCGCAGTTTTTGGGATTGACGGTCTCATCGGCGCCGCTGGCCTTTGCGGCCTCCAGCCGGGCGTCGTCCAGATCCACCACAATGGTGCGGGCGCCCCGCTTCTTGGCCAGCAGGTTGTGGAGCTGGCCCATGATGCCCGCGCCGATGATGGCCACATCCTCGCTCATGCAGATGTTGGCCCGGTCCAGGCTGCGCAGGCAGCAGGCCACCGGCTCGGCAAAGGCGGCGATGGCGGGCTCCACCTCCTGGTTGGGCAGGTGGTACACCCGGTTCACCGGCAGGGCGATGTACTGGGCCAGGCCGCCGGAGGCGGGGATACCGTCATAGAAGCGCTTTTTGGGGGTGCCGATGCAGTTGTTGTCGTCCCCCCGGTAGCAGAACTCACAGTGGCCGCAGCTGTCCAGGGTCTTGGCCACCACCCGGTCTCCCACATGGAAGGAGGTGACGGTGTCCTCCGGGATGGCGGCGATGGTGCCGGCGATCTCATGTCCCGGGACGAAGGGGAGCTGCATACCCCCGCCGTTTTTATAGATGCGCTGCTCCCAGGTGCAGAGCAGGCAGACGTCGATCTTGATGAGCACCTCATTGGCCTGGGGCTGGGGCATGGTCACGTCCCGGATCTCCACCTGGCCGGGGGCGGTGATGACCAGCGCTTTCATTTTCTCTGCCATGATTTCCTCCTTACAGGCCCTGGATCTCAGAGGCCTTCTTGCCGTTGTGGACCAGGTCCACCAGCGCGCGGGTCACGGCCTCGGGATCGGCGTGCTTCCACACGTTGCGGCCGATGGCCACGCCGGCGGCGCCCACGCTGACGGCCTTCTCGATGCACTCGAAGAGGGCGGGCAGCTCGCTGGTCTTTTCGCCGCCCAGCACGATAACGGGCTGATAGGAAGCCTCAATGACCTGGCGGAACTCCTCCGGGGTGCCGGTGTAGGTGGTCTTGATGATGCTGGCGCCGTACTCACAGCCGGTGCGGGCGGCCAGGCGGACGTTCTCCACCGTCTTGGGCACGGCGTTGCCGAATCCGCCGGGCAGCATCTCAGCCATGACGGGCACGCCCCAGGCATTGCCCTGGGCCGTCAGGGCGGCCACGTTCTTCATGCAGTCCTGCTCGTCAGGCGTGCCGGGGAAGCCGTTGCAGGCCACCGCGTCGGCGCCGATGCGCAGGGCATCCTCCACGCTGTAGAGCAGGCGGGGATGGCCGCTGGCGCTGCTGGGGATGGCGGAGTAGCCGCCGTCGCAGCGCACGATGACGCCCACATCCTGCAGCACATCGGCGTACTTGACGGCGATGCCGTAGGACACCAGCACCGCGTCGGCGCCGCCGGCCACGATGGCCCTGAGGATCTCGCCGGTCTTGTCCAGCGCGGGATTGACATTCATGCCCATACCATGGTCCATAGCAACAATAACAGTGCGTCCGTCCGCTTTAAAAATCCTTCTCAGTCGTTTCATATTCGTCTCTTCCTTTCGTCCCGTTGATTTCTTTTACGCGCAGTTTGGTTCAGATGGCCGCGCCGGTATTGGTATCAAAGAGTTTAGCACGTTTCAGGTCCAGCGTAAAGCCGATCTTGTCCCCTTCGGCCAGGTCCTCGGGAATGCCGGTGCGGCAGCAGATGACCTGGTCGTTCCAGCGGATGTACACCAGGGCGTGGTCGCCCAGCAGCTCGATCTGCTCCACCGCGCCGGGCAGGGGGGCCATCTGTCCGTTGTCCTCCAGCACGATGTCCTCCGGGCGGATGCCCAGGCTGTAGGTCCCGTCTCCGGGCACCGGCGGCAGGCCCCTGACCTCCGTGCCGCCCACGGTCAGAACGCCGTCCTTGCTCACCGCCTCCATGAAGTTCATGGCCGGCGTGCCCAGGAAGCCGGCCACAAAGCTGTTGGCCGGGTCCCGGTAGAGCTCCATGGGGCTGCCGATCTGCTGAAGGGCCCCCGACTTGAGGATGGCGATCTTGTCGCCCATGGACATGGCCTCCTCCTGGTCATGGGTGACGAACACCGCCGTGATGCCCAGGCTCTGCTGGAGGCGGCGGATCTGCTGCCGGGTCTCCACCCGGAGCTTGGCGTCCAGGTTGGACAGAGGCTCGTCCAGCAGGAGCACCTTGGGCTCCATCACCAGCGCCCGGGCCAGGGCCACGCGCTGCTGCTGACCGCCGGAGAGCTGGGTGATGGCCCGCTTCTCCATGCCCTCCAGGCCCACCAACTTGAGGGTCCGCATGACCTTCTCCCGGATCTCGGCGCTGGGCAGCTTTTTCAGCCGCAGGCCGAAGGAGGCGTTCTCATACACGTTCAGATGGGGAAACAGGGCGTAGTTCTGGAACACCAGCGAGGTGGGCCGGCGGTCGGGGGGCAGATCGGTCACATCCGTGCCGCCCATAAGCACCGTGCCTTCGTCAGGCTCCAGGAAGCCGGACAGGATGCGCAGCAGCGTGGTCTTGCCGCAGCCGGAGGGCCCCAGCAGGCAGAGCATCTCGCCCTCTTCAATGGTAATATTTACGTGGTCTACCGCTTTCACGGCTCCAAAGCTCTTGCAGAGCCCTTTCAGTTCAAGCTGTGCCATATCACAGGCTCCTCCCTACCGTCAGATTTTGAATTTATGCAGGCCGATCAGGCGATCGATGACCAGCAGAATAATCAGCGCAAAGACCACCAGCAGGCTGGAGATACAGGTGATGGTGGGTTCCAGACCGTATTCCAGCTGGCTGAAGATGCGTACCGGCAGCGTGACCGACTGTCCGCCCACCAGGAAGACGCTGACCGTAGTCTCATCCAGCGAGACGATGAAGCTGAAGAGGCCGGCCACGATGATGCTGGGCCGTATGATGGGGAAGGTCACCTTCCAGAAGGTCTGCCACGAGCTGGCGCCCAGATCCCGGGCCGCCTCCTCGATGGACACATCGAAGCCGATCAGGCTGGAGAGCACCGTTCGGATGACATAAGTGCTGCTGATGACAATATGCACGCACAGCAGGGCCTTGAAGGAGGCATTCCAGCCGATACGGGCGGCGAAGCGGCAGGCCGCCAGACCGAAGATGACGCCGGGGATCATCAGCGGCGAGAGGAAGAAGGTACGCAGCGCGTTGGTAAAGCGGAACTTGAAGCGGGTCAGCGCCACGGCCACCATGGTACCGAATACCAGCGCCACCGCCACGGCCACAAAGGCCAGACGCAGGCTCACCAGGAAGCTCCTGAGGTACTCGGTCTTTTCCAGCAGGCCCACATACCACTTCAGCGAGAAGCCCTTGGGCGGGAAGTAGACCAGGTTGGCCTCGGTAAAGGAGCTGATGATCACGATGGGCAGGGGGCAGACGATAAACACGACGCCCAGCACCACCCAGCATTTCACCAGCACAGCGCCCACCTTCTCAAAGGCAGTGGAGCAGCTCCGCATGGCGTTCCTGGCGCCCTCCGAGCGCTCCAGGCTGCGCATGAGGGACGCGTAAATGTCATAGAAAAAGTCCTTGATCTTCGCTGTAAACTGGTGCCAGCCGCTGCTGTAGTTCACATTGCGGTACATGCCGGTCCGGTCGTTCATCCGCTCGATGCGGGAGGTCATCTTGTTGTACAGCGTGACCAGGACCAGGCTGACCACCAGCAGGATAATGGCCACTGCCGCCGCGAAGGGCCAGTCCATCAGGGACATGCCCTGCTGATAGACATACATGGACATGGTCATGATGGTGCCCTTGCCCATGAGCTTGGGGGTGATGTAGGAGCTGAAGCTCAGCAGGAACACAAAGAGGCAGCCCGCCACCACGCCTGGCATGCTGAGGGGGAATACCACCTTGCGGAAGGCCTGCCACTTGGAGCAGCCCAGGTCCCGGGCAGCCTCCTGCAGGTTGAAATTGGTGTTCTCCAGCACCGCCTTGATGGACAGGACCATATAGGGTGTGTAGACCTGGACCAGGCCCAGGACGATGCCGGCCTCTTCGCCCAGGAACTTGATGCCCTCAAACCCCAGTATTTTGATGATCTTGTTCACCGGGCCGTTGTTGCCGAAAATGATCATCAGGCCCAGGGTACGGGCCACCACGTTGGTGACCAGCGGGGTAAGCAGCAGCGCCAGCATGATGCTCTTCTTGGTATTGCTGCCCTTGGTCATGGACAGGGCGATGGGATAACCCACAAGGAGGGCCACCAGCGTCGCCACAAAGGAGATGCGCAGCGTACGGATGAGCACCTTCAGGTTATACGGGTCCAGGAAGCGGACGAAGTTGTCCAGATTGGGGTTGGAGTAATCGATCAGGCCGCTGCCCGGGATACCATGGTAGACACACAGCCCGAACAGGTAGAGGATCGGGATAAAAAAGGCGAACAGCAAAATAATGGTGCTCGGCGTGATGAGCAGGTATTTTGCCGGGTTCAGGCGGGAAGCAGAGCGGTTCTTGCGCACAAAGCATACACCTCCATGTGGTCAAACAAAGATCGGTCCGGTGGAAAAGGGGCCGTGGGCCTTCTGGAGAAACAGCATATTCCCACGCAAATATTCACGGAATATTCTCCTGTTCTCCCGGCCGTTTCAAATTCCGGAGCTCCACAAACGCCTGGTAGAGCTCCGCCGTGAGATGGTCGAACCACTGTTCTCCCTGTTCCGCGGTGGCACCCACAGGATTACCCACGGCGCCTGTGTTGGATACGTCCTTTGTCATCCAGCCAAAGGACACTTTCCCCGAGAAATCCACATATCCGCAGCCCTCAAAACAGGTGGGATAGGACTCCCGGAAGTTTTCCCGCTTCACCAGCTCGGGCCGGACATGCAGGATAGCGGAGGTCTCCGCCAGACCGCCGTGGATCCCATACCTGAGTTCATCCGGCGTCATGGCGCAGCCCATTTTGGTCCGGTCGGACGGGAGCCGGGAGGGCTGGATGGAAAAGACGTACATGCCAGTCTCGATCCGGATCTCCCGGGCCATCACATCCAGTACCTCAAAATTTCCTCCGTGGGCATTCAGAAAGACCAGTTTACGGAACCCGGCCCGGGCACAGGAGCGGCCGACGTCCATCAGTACGTCCATGAAGGTCTGGGCCGAATAAGTGATGGTGCCGGGGTAATTGATGTGCTCGTTGCTCTTGCCGTAGGCCATGAGCGGCAGAAACAGCGCCGGATAGTTCTCTTTTTGGAATCGCTCCCGCAGCCGCCGGGCGAATTCCTCCACGATCATACTGTCTGTTCCAAGGGGAAGATGGGGGCCGTGCTGCTCCACCGAGGCCACCGGCTGAATGGCGACACATTCCGGCGCCAGCGCACGGATCTCATCCGATGTATAATCCCACAGGAAATAGGAATCCACGTATTTCCTCCTCTCAGATCCGCCCGGGCCCGGACGGTCACGGTCCATACGTACGCATGCCCCGGATCACTCCCCCAGGCGCCGGAAGGACCGGATCTCCTCAAAGGCCCGGTACAGCATGTCGGTAACGCTGGCGAGCCACCGCTCGCCCTCCTCCGGCGTGGATCCCACCGGGTCGCCCACCGCTCCGTTCCGGGAGATATCCTGGGTCATCCAGCCATAGGACACCTTGCCCGAGAAATCCAGATAATCGCATCCGTCAAAGCAGGTGGGATAATCCTGGGCCATTTTGTCCTCCCGCACCAGCTCGGGGTGGGTACGCATGATGACCGAGGTCTCGATCCGCCCGCCGTGGATCCCCAGCTTGGCCTCCTCCGGCGTCAGCGGACAGCCGATCGTGGCCGGGTCCTCCGGCATCAGAGTGATCAGCGGGTGCAGGGCAAACACATGCATCCCGGTCTCGATCCGCAGCTCGCGGCAGACCACGTCCAGGACCTCATGATTTCCCCCGTGTCCGTTGAGAAAGACCATCTTCTTAAAGCCGGCCCGGGCGCAGGAACGGCCGATGTCCATCAGAACGCTCATGAAGGTCTGGGCCGAATAAGTGATGGTACCGGGATAATTGATATGCTCGTTGCTCTTGCCGTACGGCATCAGGGGCAGAAACAGGCCGGGAAACCCCTCCTCCTGGAACCGCCGGCGCAGCCGCTCGGCAAAGGCGCTGACGATCATGCTGTCGGTGCCCAGCGGAAGGTGGGGCCCGTGCTGCTCCACCGAGGCCACCGGCTGGACGGCGATCAGGCCCCGCGCCGTGTCGCGGATTTCATTGGACGTATGCTCCCACAGAAAAGGCGAATTCATAGATCGACCCTCCAACTGATCAGAATAACCCATCGGCGATTCCAGCGCCGGGTGGGACGTCGGGTAAAAGGCATTCGTGTAGAAAGGCTGTGCGGGGAACCGGACAGCGATTCCCCGCACAGCCGGACGTTACTCAGCTACATGGAAAATATAGTTGCCGTTTAATCCAGGATCATGGTGTTCCACTTCTCGGTCCAGGAGGCCTCGTTCTCGCTGACCCACTGGTTGTCCAGGGCGACCAGCTTGGCCACGTCGTCGGGACCATAGACCACCTTGGCGGCCAGGTCGTCAGGCAGAGTGACGGTGGAGTTGGTGGGGCCATACTTCAGGACCTCGGCATAGCCCTCCTGGCAGGCCTGGGACAGATGATAGTTGATGAAGATCTTGGCCAGGTCGGCGTTCTTGGAGTTCTTGGGGATAACGGCGCAGTTCATGGTCAGAGCGGCGCCCTCCTTGGGATACACAAAGTCCACGGGGATGCCCTCATCGGCGGCAGAGTAGACATAGCCGTTGATCTGGGGACCGATGGCCACTTCGCCGTCCAGGAAGGCCTGGTTGCGCTCAGGGATACCCTCGGTGATCAGGGGGAAGGGCTTGGCAGCGGCCAGGGCCTCCAGCGCGGCGTCGATGTTCTTGGGATCGCCCAGAGCGGTGGCCAGCATGACCAGCGTGGCATTGCCCTGGCTGCTGGGCATGGTGTAGGGGCAGACCAGACCGGCATATTCATCGGAAACCAGGTCAGCCCAGCTGTCGGGAGGAGTCTCGCACAGCTCGGTGTTGTACATCAGGCCGGTAGCCATCAGAGCCACGCCGTAGCCGTCGCCGCACTTGGCGATGTCATACAGGTCGTTGTAGCACTTGACGCCCTCGGGATCGGCGGGGAGAATGACGCCGTCACGGGTGGCCTGCTCGGTCTGGGCCATGTTCAGGTACATGACATCCATGGAGGGATTGTCCACTTCGGCATACAGCTTGCTGTAGCGGTCGCCGGTGCCGCCCAGGATGAGCTCGACCTTGGCGCCGGTCTCTTCCTCGAAGGGCTTCACCACATGCTCACGAACCAGGGTCTCCTGCTCGGCGCCCCAGACGCCGACGACCAGGGTGCGGCCTTCGCCGATCTTCGTCTCGGGAGCCTTGGACTCCGCGGGAGCGGAGGCCTCGGGGGCCTTGCTGGCCTCAGGTGCCTTGCTGGAGGCAGTGCCGCCACCGCCGCAGGCACTCAGCAGCAGGGTTCCGGCCAGGGACAGGGCTACGAGGCAAGATATCCGTTTCTTCATGTTTGTTCCTCCTTTTTTATTTGGTGTCCTTTCTTCTATACGACGGTCGGTCCCTCCCACACCGGGCGGGAAGCGTCCCTTCCGACATATACAGCTTCACGGCATGCTTCCGGCTCAGGCCTTGCGCACGAAGATGGGGGTGGCCCAGGCGGCGTTTCCATTCTCCTGGAGGACCTTGACCCACCACGCCGTCTCCTCCTCCCCGGGCTCGATGGGGAACTCCAGCTCGGCGCTGCAGCGTTTGAGCCATTCCTCCTCGCTTTCGGCCGGGGCCGCCGCCAGCGAGAATTCCACCGAGCAGTTGGGATTGAACTTCACCTCTGTGGGCTTCTCCGTGATCTCAGCCACCGGGATGGTGTGGTTGCCCTGGGGAGAGATAAAGCGGATCTGCGCATCCGGACCGGCCTCCAGAGTGAGGATGACGCCGTCGTAGTCGCCCGAAGTGGTGGAGATCCAGCTCACCGAGGAGGTGCTCCGGGTCTTGATGCCCTGATCCTCCCGGTCGATGCCGTACTCCTGTGCCTCCAGGATACGGCCGCCGTCCAGGTAGAGCTCGCCGGACCACCGGGTGGACTTGTGCTTGCCGCCGGGGATGACTCCCTTCCAGCGGATCATCACCCGGTTGGGTGCCACCGGCCGCAAGGGGATCTCTGCCGCCAGCTGATCCCACTTGTAAATGTAGATCCGCTCCAGCGGTACGGCGCCCACAGCCCTGATCTTCAGCATGGAGGGGCCGGAAAGGGCGATCTCATCACCCATGACAGCCTCTTCCACGCCGGTGTGCAGGTAGATCCGGTCAAAGGTGGATGCGTAGCAGTGGCGGGCGCGGAGCGCCTTCCACACGGCCTCTTTGGTCAGCTCCTCGGCCCAGATGCCGTAGTAGCCCGAGGCCACATCGAACCCGCCCGAGGGGGTCTTGCCGCAACTGGGGAAGAAGAGGCCCAGGCGGCAGGTATGGTCGTCGCTGGAGGCAACAAAGCCCACCTTCAAGCGCCGGCGCATGGCCTCCAGCGCGAACCAGTCGAAGGTACCGTGGTGGGAGTGGACCTCCACCGCGGGGGTAAAGCGTGTGTCCACATAGGCCAGATTGCCGCAGCGGCCGCCCACATGGGGGATGGCGATCACGTCATCCCGCCCGGCCAGCCGCTCCCACAGGCTGGAAATAGGGGTGGTCACCCACTTCGGATCCACATGGGGGGCGGAGAGCCAGTCGCTGCTGGGGTAGAAGGCCTCGCTGTCATCCCGGAAGAAGATGTTGTAGTCGCCTCCCCGCGGGGTGCAGCCCGACCACTCGTAGCCCAGGAAAGTGAGAAAACGTCCCTCCTCCAGATACTCGGCGGTCTTGCGGCGGACCTTTTTCCAGGTCTCTTCGGTGATCTCAAAGTCATTTCCCTGCCATCCGGCCACGTCGATGGCTGCCACGTCGCGGGCGAAGGTATAGTATTCGTCCAGGGTACCGCTGCCCAGAGTATCGGCGTTCTGTCCGTGGAGGTCGCCCCAGAAGAGCTTTTGCCCGCCGGCCTTCTGACACAGGCAGGGATTGCTCACCGCCCGCATGGAGCCGTCCCGGCTGACCACTTCCACATGGAAGGGGCCCTCCCGGTCCACCGTGCAGCCCTCCAGCCGGAGGACGCCGGTCCCGCACTTGGAGAAGTCAGCCTCCCGTGGTAGGGTACAGGCCCCCTGGGGCAGTTCGGGGATGCGCAGGGACACGGTATCCCGGAACCGGGGGGCGGGATTTCCCACCTCATCCAGGCAGCGTACCGTCACCGCGAAGGGCTCGCCCGGCGTCACCGTGCCCGGGACCACCGCCTGGAGGCGGTGGGGCCAGCCGGCCACCACGTCCACCCGCAGGGGTTCACCCACCAGCCGGAACACGCCGGAGCCTGTGGGGTCCACCAGCATGCGGAATTCGTGGTCGTGCTCCTGATGGGACTGGGCCCGGCAGCCGGGGCCGCCCTGGCTGGTGTCTCCCCAGGTGATGGTGATCTCATCCCCCTCGTTAAGGGAGCCCCGCAGCAGGCGGATGAGGATGCTGTTGGTATAGGGCCGCACGAAGCGCTCATAGCTGGCCTGGAACTGAACGTTCCTGGCCGTGGTGGTGATGGTGGTATAGGCATATCCCTTGGGGTCGGTGAACTGCGGGACCTCCCAGTCGCTGACCATTCTCCAGGCCAGCCGGATGGCGCCGGAATCCTCGATGCCGTAAGGTCCGGCCTGATAGCGGAATTTCCAGGTGGATACCGTTCCGGCGGTCACCGGAGCGTCGGGCTCCATGAAAGCCCTGCCCAAAAGGGGCGTCTGCTGTTCCATATCCATTTCCTCCCGCGGGATGCCCGCACAGATGCTCTGTATGTTACTGGTCCAGCGCCTCACGCAGCCGGTACATATCGCAATAGAGATCCTTCAGTTTGGGGTAGAGCCCCTCATATACCTTCCGCAGGGCACAGTACTCTTCCCGATGGGAATCGTCGGGCTCCGCCGTCCGGCGGACCCGGAGCAGGGCCTCCACATCGTCCATGGTATAGGCTCCGGTGCCGTAGGCGGCCAGAAGGGCGCTTCCGAAGGCAGCGCCGTCGTTTTCCTCCATCTGCTCATAGCTCAGCCCGGCGGCGTTGGCCTTGATCTGCAGCCACAGAGGACTGCTGTTGGCTCCGCCCACTGCCCGTACCTTTTCCACCCTGCCGCTCATCAGGTCCAGGTTCTGGGCGATGGCGAAAGCCACGCCCTGCATTACCGCCTGCAGCAGCTGTTTGGGACCGGTGTTGGGCCGCAGGCCCAGAAACACGCCGGTGGCCCGGTCATCGTTGATGGGGGTACGCTCTCCCGACAGATAGGGCAGATAGATGAGATTCACAGGTACCGAGGGATCTACCTCGTCCTGCAGCGCATTCATATCCACCTGGGGGAACAGGCCGCACAGCCAGCGGTAGCTGGCTCCGGTGCTGGAGAGCATGGGCGTCTCCAGGGCCAGGCCGGGCAGCACATGCTCGGAGTGGACGCCGTCCTGCTTCATACACAGGGTCAGACAGGTGGAGGTGCCGGAGCCGTCCACCACGATGCCCTCCCGGACGCCGCCGGAGCCCACCGCCTCACAGAAGGCGTCGATGCCGCCGGGGACGATGGGAACGCCGTCAGGCAGGCCGCAGGCCCGGGAAAACGCCGTCCCGGTCTCCCCCACCTTCTCCCAGGAGGGGAACACCTGAGGCATGACCTCCGGTGGGAAGAAAGGTGCACAGGGAGCCCAGCTCTTTTCCGCCCGGTCATAAAAAGCGATGGTGGAGGCGGTGGAGCTGTCCATCATCCGCACGCCGCACAGCCGGAACAGGATGTAATCCTTGGGGTAAAAGGCCTCCACTCCCGGCCGGAAAATCTCGGGATGGTGGGCATGGAACCAGCAGAGCTTCGCCTCATAGGAGGTGCCGTCCTTGGCAAAGCCGGGGATGCGCTCCCGCAGCATCTGGCTCTCCTCCATGGCCCGCCGGTCCTGCCAGGTAATGATGGGCGTCAGGGCCGTGCCCTCCCCATCCATAAAAACAATACTGGGGCCGTGCCCGTCCAAGCCGATGGCCTCGATATCTTCCGGCTTGACCGGGGTGTTGGCGAAGAGGCCTTCCAGCGCGCCGCGCACAGCCTGCTCCACCATTTGCGCATCATGCTCATAGGGACTGGTGTTTTCCGGGTAGACCCCCTTATACTTATAGCGTTCGTGCTTCGATACCGCCATGACCTTGACGCTGCTGCTTCCGAGGTCGATCCCTAAAAACATACATCATCCCTCCTTGCCTAATTCATTAAACCACAAAAAGCTACAAATTACAACACGTTCTCCATCTCCCAGCACCTCTTTTTTATTACTATCGTATAAAATAGGTAAAAAATTTTGTTTTCTTTTTAGATATTATGATTTGATATTTTTTGGGGTTTTTTTGTTTTGTGAAAAATGTATCAATCGCTGCCAGCACACAAATCCATTGATTTTCCCCCTTGAATTTATTAAAATTTCGTCGTTTTTGACAGTTATCCACATTTTGGGAGCTTTCCCTTGATTTTTTGCTGATCTGTCTTTTCTGGTTCTTCTTTTCGGAATGTCTCTGCCTTTTTTACTTATTTTGTATTTTGTGTGTGGAGAAAAGCACTATTTTAATTGACACAAGCGAAATAGTTCTGTACAATATAACTAAATACACGGTTCAAAAAAGGGGATCGTTTTATGTTAGCAGTCGAACGGATACGCTTGATCCAATGCGCGCTTCAGGAAGAAAAGCAGGTCTCGGTGAGTGCCCTCAGTGCGCGCTTTCAGGTGAGCGAAGAGACGATACGGCGTGACCTGGAGAAGATTACCAAAACAGATCCCACCATCGTCCGGGTCCACGGCGGTGCCTACAAAGCGGAGGTATTCGACAGCGAGATGCCGGTGCAGCTGAGGGAGACCCTGTCGGTGGACCGGAAAAAGGCCATTGCCGACAACTGCATTCCGCTCATTCATGTGAATGATACCATTATGCTGGACTGCAGCACCACCGCGCTCTATCTGGCCATGCTCATCCGCCAGCGGGGGTTCAGCGTAACGGTGATCACCAACTCTCTGCGGATCGTGGAGGTCCTGCAGGACTGTGACCAGATCAAACTCATCCTGGTGGGAGGGCTCTTCCGCAAAAACACCCAGTCCTTCATCGGCTACGACGCCACCGCCATGCTCGCCCGCTACCATGCCGACCGCTGTTTCATCAGCTGCACCGGCATTGATATCAAATTCGGCGTCACCGACAACAGTGAGTATGAGTCCCATGTACGCCAGACCATGATGCAGTGCTCCAAGGAGCGCTTCTTGCTGGCTGACGCCTACAAATTTGGCCGCAGCTTTTTAAGCAAAATGGCGGTCCCCAGCGACTTTGACGCCATCATCTCCGATGTGCAGCCCTCCTCCGAGTGGCTGGTCCATCTGGAGGCCCTGCACACCCGCCTGATCTGCTGAGCGCTCCATACAGATGTACATACAAAAAACAGGATGGTCTGCCCGCGCAGATCATCCTGCTTTTATTCTATCTTCTTCTCCCAGTGAGTTTGTTTATAATGCCTCCGCCGGTCTTATTTGTCAAATTTTTCAGTCCTTTTCCGCTGCCCGGCCCGTCTGCCGCGGGACATGGCCTCCCACTTTACAAAGGAGGAGAAAGCTGTTATAATGCCCCCGACTGGTTTCCACATCCAGTCCAAGCACGGCTGCGGCCGTGTTCGTTCGGCGGGGCAGTCCCCCCGATCCGTTCTCTAAACAAAAAATGGGAGGAAAACTCAATATGCGCAAATTCGACGTCAAACAGCTCACCCTGGCCGCCATGGTGGCCGCCCTGTACACCGTGCTCAGCTACTTCGGCAATATCTTTGGGCTGACCTACGGTCCCATCCAGTGCCGGTTTGCAGAGGCCCTGTGCGTCCTGCCCTTCCTCTTCCCGGCCACGGTTCCCGGCCTGTTCGTCGGCTGCTTCCTGACCAACCTGATGAGCACTGTGGGCCCGCTGGACCTGGTCCTGGGCTCCCTGGCCACCCTGCTGGCCGCCCTCTGGACCGCCAGGATGCCAAACCGCTATCTGGCCCCCCTGCCCCCGGTGGTCTGCAACGGCGTCATCATCGGCGCCATGATCGCCTGGTACGAGGTGGGCTTCGGTCCCGCTTTCTGGGGCGCTTTCGCCTTCAATGCTTTTACTGTGGCTCTGGGCGAGCTGCTGGCCTGTTATGTGCTGGGTTCCATCCTGCTCAGTATCCTGCCCCGGATCCGGTATTTCCGGGATATGATCCCCGCCGGGCGGCTCACCGGCGTGTCCCGGGCCGAATGACATATCAAACCGCTGTTCTCTTGTGGAGGAGGACAGCGGTTTTTTCTGGTCTTTTCCACAAAAACGTGGTACACTGAACACGACCATACCCCATTTGACAGCTGAAGGAGGTCATCTCTTTGAAAGTACGCAAAGCAGTCATTCCCGCCGCCGGTCTGGGCACCCGCATGCTCCCTGCCACCAAAACGGTGCCCAAGGAGATGCTGCCCATGGTGGACAAGCCGGTCATCCAGTATATCATTGAGGAGGCTGTGGCCGCCGGCATCGAGGATATCCTGATCGTCACCAACCGGGCCAAATCGGCCATGGACGACTATTTCGACTACTACCCCGAGCTGGAGACCCGGCTCAACCAGGCCGGCAAGGAGAAGGAGCTCACCGAAGTCCGCCGGGCCGCCGATCTGGCCAACATCTTCTACGTCCGGCAGAAGGAGACCAAGGGCCTGGGCCACGCCATCTGGCGCGCCAAGCGCTTCGTGGGGGACGAGCCCTTCGCCGTGCTGCTGGGCGACGATATCATGCGTGCCAAGACCCCTGTCATCAAGCAGCTCATCACGGCCGCCGAAAAATACGGCGCCTCCGCCGTGGGCGTGCAGAAAGTTGCCACCGAGGCCATCTCCAAGTACTCCTCCGTCAAGGTCTCCCCTCTGGAGGAGCGGGTGTTCTCGGTGTCCGACATGAACGAAAAGCCCCGGCCCGAGGAGATGTTCTCCAACTACGCCATCCTGGGCCGCTACGTCCTCACCCCCGATATCTTCGATATCCTGGAAAACGTCCGTCCCGGCTACGGCGGCGAGATCCAGCTCACCGACGGCCTGCGGGAGCTCTGCTACCGGGACAAGATGGTGGCCGTGGACTTTGAGGGCCGCCGGTACGACACCGGCAACCTCAACGGCTTCCTGGAGGCCACCATCGACTTTGCCCTGGACCACCCCGGCACCGGCCCCTGGCTGAAGAAGTTCATCCGTCAGAAGGCCAGGCAGCTCTAAGCCGGCACATTCCAGAAGGGCCCGCCGTTCCCGGAGAACGGCGGGCCTTTTTCATCTTCTGTTTATCCGTCTCTCCGCCCTGCCAGAAGGGAGGAGCGGCGGCGCAGGTAGTATGTGACTCCCACCGTGTCGGCCAGCACCCATCCGATGGGCACCGACCACCAGATGCCCACCACCCCGATGGCGGGGACCGCTGACAGGGTATAGGCCAGCAGCACCCGGGTCCCCAGGGAGATCACCGTCAGCACCAGGGACATTCCGGGCCGCTCCAGCGCCCGGTAGAGGCCGTAGAGCAGGAAGAGGCAGCCGATGCCCCAGTAGAACACGCCCACGATGTGCAGATACTGTACGCCGACAGCCAGCAGCTCGGTCTCGTGGGGCTGGACAAAGAGGAGCATCAGCGGCCGGGCAAAGATCCACACCGCCGCCGAGATCACCAGGCAGAAGGCCACGGTCATAGCCGCCGCCTGCCGGATCCCGGCCCGGATGCGTCCGCTCTGCCCCGCGCCGTGGTTCTGGGCCACAAAGGTGGAAAAGGCGTTGCCGAAGTCCTGCACCGGCATATAGGCGAAGGAGTCAATCTTCACCGCCGCGGCGAAGGCGGCCATGACGGTGGAGCCGAAGCTGTTGATGAGCCCCTGGACCATCAGGATGCCGAAATTCATCACCGACTGCTGAAGGCAGGTAAGGAGGGAGAACCGGGCGATCTCCCCCATCTGGGAGAGCCGGAGGGCGCGGCTCTCCCGGGCCGGGCGGAGCCAGGGCACCCGGAACCAGGTGTACAGCGCGATGCCCACGCCGGAGAGATATTGAGAAAGCACGGTGGCAAAGGCCGCCCCCGCCACTCCCCAGCCCAGCGCCAGCACAAATACCAGGTCCAGCACGATATTCACCAGGGCGCACACCGCCAGGAAGAGCAGCGGCGCCGCCGAATTGCCCACCGAGCGCAGCAGACAGGCGAAGAAATTATAGAGGAATGTGGCGGCGATGCCCCAGAACACCACCCAGAGATACTCCCGCATCAGGGCATAGGCGTCCTCCGGCACCCGCAGCGCCGCCATGATGGGGTCCAGCAGCAGGAACACCCCCACGTTCAGCACCAGAGTCACCCCGGCGATGAGGACAAAGGAGGTAAAGGCCGTGCGGTGGAGCCCGGGCAGGTCCCGGCCGCCGTGGCAGATGGAGCACAGGGCCCCGCTGCCCATGCACAGGCCCAGCAGGATGGAGGTGAGGAAGGTCATCAGCGTATAGGACGAGCCCACCGCCCCCAGCGCGGCGGAGCCCAGAAAGCGGCCCACGATCAGGGTATCGGCCACATTGTAGCACTGTTGGAGCAGGTTCCCCGCCATCATGGGCAGGGCAAAAAGAAGCATGGTTCTGGTGATGGGGCCCGTGGTCAGGTCACCGCGCACGAGTATCCCTCCTTTCGGTCAGCAGTCCTGTCTATCATACCGCTCCGGACACTGTCTGACAAGGAGGAAAAGGCGCGCCGTTTTTCCCGACCGCTGTCCTTTCGCCGGAAAACCGCGCTCTTTGTTCTGTTTTCCCTTAAAAAAGGATTGACATTTTCCAGATTTCCGGTATAATAATAAAGCTTGTTCAATGAACCAAGCATATCCTTGCCCCTGCTCATGTACAGGGGCCATATGTCCATAAGGAGGTGCAACAAATGGCAAAGCTGAATGCGAACTACGAGGCCGTCTACATCCTCGATCCCAACCTGGGCGAGGAGGCCACCGCCGCTCTGGTGACCAAGTTCAAGACCCTGGTGGAGAACAACGGCACCCTGACCGAGGTTGACGAGTGGGGCAAGCGCCACCTGGCCTATCCCATCAACGACCTGAACGAGGGCTACTATGTGCTGATGACCTTCAGCTCCGCTCCCGCTTTCCCCCAGGAGCTGGGTCGTATCTTCCGCATTACCGACGGCGTGATGCGTTCCCTGATCATCTGCAAGGACGAGTAAGGGAGGCAGCGGCATGCTGAATCGAATCATCCTGATGGGCCGCCTCACCCGCGACCCGGAGCTCCGGCACACCCAGACGGGGACCCCTGTGGCCTCCTTCTCTCTGGCGGTGGACCGGGACTTCAAGGACCGGAACACCGGCGAGAAGGCCACCGATTTCATCGACATCGTGGCCTGGCGGCAGACGGCCGAGTTCGTCTCCCGCTACTTCACCAAGGGCCGCATGGCCGTGGTGGAGGGCCGGCTCCAGATCCGCGACTGGACCGACAAGGAGGGCGGCAAGCGCCGCAGTGCCGAGGTGGTCGCGGACAACATCTACTTCGGCGACTCCAAGCGGGACGCCGAAGGGGCCGGAAGCTACGCGCCCCCTGCCTACGGCGGCTATCCCGCCCCGGCTCCGGCGCCCGCCCAGCCCGCCTACTCCGCCCCCGCCGGCGGCGACCAGTTCGCCGACCTGTCCGACGATGACGGAGAGCTCCCCTTCTAAGGAGCGCTGTTTTTGAGTTTCAGCCGGATCCTCCGGCTTGGCGCATCGCGCCATCCCGCTCCGCGGGAGCACTCCTGCCCTGCGGAAGAATCGTTGAAAGGAGCATTATACCATGGCTATGGATAGAGAGCGTCCCCGCGGCCGCAAGCGCCGCAAGGTCTGTACCTTCTGCGTGGACAAGGTGGAGCACATCGACTATAAGGACGCGGCCAAGCTGCGCCGTTTCCTGTCTGAGCGTTCCAAGATCCTGCCCCGCCGCACCACCGGCACCTGCGCCATGCATCAGCGCCAGCTGACCGAGGCCATCAAGCGCGCCCGTCAGATCGCCCTGCTGCCTTTCGTGACCGATTGATCTTCGGTCCGTTTACCGGCGTATCAAAAGGGACCAGTCAGAAAACCTGACTGGTCCCTTTTTTGTCCCTTGCAGAGCCCTTCACCGGAGCCTCCTCTCCTTTCCGCCCGGCAGCAGGGATCATTTCAGTGTGATATAGGTCTTGTAGGCATAGCCAGTAACGCCGTTATAGGTCACATAGTACCAGTTGCCCGAGGTCTTGTCCGGATAGACCCGCATGGAGGCCCCCCGGGGGATGGCGCCGATCTCCGTGGAATAGGTGGGGGACACGGCGGCCTTGTT
This sequence comes from Pseudoflavonifractor sp. HCP28S3_F10, assembly GCF_052065415.1. NCBI lineage: Bacteria > Bacillati > Bacillota > Clostridia > Eubacteriales > Oscillospiraceae > Pseudoflavonifractor > Pseudoflavonifractor sp. HCP28S3_F10. Next base: position 22,254 of record NZ_JBQHUB010000024.1, read on the forward strand.
GTTGATGGCCAGCAGGTCACAGCCATTGACCACGCCTGTCCGGGTATTGAAGGTGATATAGTTCTTGTGGGCGTAGCCGGTGACGCCGTTGTAGGTCACATAGTACCAGCTGCCCGAGGTCTTGTCGGGATAGACCGTGATGGCCGCGCCGTCCGGGATGGAGCCGATCTCCGTGGAGTAGGCGGGAGAGACAGCGGGCTTGTTGTTGATGGCCAGCCGGCCGGAGCCCACCACATAGCCGGTGGAGGTCTTTACCTCGGGTGTGGGAGTCGGGGTAGGAACGGGCGTGGGAGTGGGCGCAGGTGTAGGAACGGGAGTCGGAGTGGGCGTGGGAGTCGGCGTAGGCGTGGGAGTCGGCGTAGGCGTAGGCGTCACGGCAGGCACGGACGCTTTGGCCATGTCCAGGAAACCGTAGCCCACATAGTTGTTGGTCCAGCGGCCGTTGGTGGTGGCGGTATGTACCTTGTCCTCCAGGGCCGCGGGACTCAGGCTCTTGCCCCAGGCCAGATCCAGCAGGATGGCGGCGGCGGAGACGTGAGGGGTGGCCATGGAGGTGCCGTTGAGACTCTTGTACTGGTTGCCGGGGACGGCGGCCTTGATGCTGACGCCGGGGGCCATCACGTCCACATTGCTGCCGTAGTTGGAGAAGCCGGCCTTGGCGCGTTTGGAGTCACCGGCCGCGACGATCACGGTGCCGGCAGTCGTCATGTGGGCGGGACAGAACTTGGAGGTGTTCACATTGTCGTTGCCCGCGGCGATGGCCACCAGGCAGCCCTTCTGAACGGCGTACTCCACAGCGGCATCCTCCACGCTGCTGTGAACGCCGCCCAGGGAGAGGTTGATGACGTCGGCGCCCCGGTCGGCGGCGTACTTGATGCCGGCCACCACGGCGGAGGAGGCGCCGGAGCCCTTCTCATTGAGCACCCGCACCGGCAGGATCTTCACGGGGGCGCCCTGCACGCAGTCCAGGATGGTGGCGGCCACATGGGTGCCGTGATAGTGCTCGTCCATGGCGTCGCTGTCGCCGTCCACGAAGTCCTTGCCCGAGAGCACCTTGCCTTTGAGGAAGGAGTGGCCGGCATCCACGCCGGTGTCCACCACCGCCACCACACCGCTGCCCTGGAAGAGGGCGGAGTACTTGCTTACAAAATCGTCAAAATTGCTGTTGACCACACCCCACGAGTAACTGCTGCCCAAAGCAGACTCCTCAGATGCGTCAGTGATCTCGTTGTCCACAGGGGGGATGTACAGGTCGGCCTCGGCCGTGACGCCCCGGCCGTTCAGGTCCTCCACTGCGTCCCTGGCCTCGGCGGGGGTGGCGAACTGGAGGACCCAGAAGCCGCTGCCGTCCCGGATCACCTGCTGTGCGCCCAGGGTACTGGTATCCAGGCTGTCTGCCCAGACCATCACGCGGGCAGTCTGGTAGGGAGCGCTGAGGGTGACGGTGGAGGTGGCCTGATCCCACGCCACATCCATCTCCAGCGCCTCAGCCACGGCACGGACGGGCAGATAGGTCCGGCCCTGCCTGGCGTAGGCCGCCGCGTCCAGCGAGCAGACCGTGTTGTTCACCGTCATGGTGTCGGAACCGATGGGACAGCGGACCTCGTCGCCGGCGGCACTGCTGATGATCACGGTCTGGCTCTCGGCGTCATAGTCCACGTCAGCGCCAGCTGCCTCGGCCACCGCCCGGATGGGGAGCATGGTCCGCTGATTGCGCACGTCGGGAGCCACATCCATGACCTGCTCCGCTCCGTCCACCGTGAGGATGTTGGAGCCAAGGGTCAGTTCCATGGAGTTAAAATAGGCCGAGCTGTCCTCCTCACTGAGCAGGTCGGAGAGCTCCCGGCAGAAATCCTCGTTAGCGCCGCTCCCAGCCGCAAAGACCGTTTGGGACAGCATCAGCGCCCCCGTCAGGGACAGGGCCAGCGCACAGCGGAAAATGGTCTTTTTCATTGCTGCGTCACACTCCAGTTTATTTGATCGGATCGAATGCGGTCCATGACAGGGTCCGTGTTCCATTTTTTATTATTATACTGTATCAGAAGTTATGAATCAAGTGCATCAGCCCCTTGAATTGACGGGGGCCCGTGAAAAAAGTTCAGAATTCTTGCAAAAAATTTTTGGTATCCGCTCCCCGTTCCCGAACAAAACCCGCGATCCCTGCGTGCCCCGGCCTTCAAGACTTGCAGCTTTTATCCGCACACATTATAATAATGTCTACTGAATAAACCGCTTTGCGGTTTATTCGCGCGGCGGCGGCCGCGCAATTCCATAAAAGCAGCTCAAAGGAGCCGTTTTTATGGAATTCAGCCATTGTTACAATGCGTATTTCCACTGGAGCACCGCGGCGCTCCAGTGGAAGGTGCAAGGTTTTTGGACAATTTAGTCCAAAAACCTTGCACCTTGAACAAAGCTAATGAGCCTTGAAAGCCTTGGCTTTCAAGGCTTGCGGCTTTGTTCAGTACGCATTATAATAATATCTGCCGGACCGGCCGCGCCCCCACTCTCCCCGCCGCAGGCGCAGGCACGGTCTGATCCTGTGTTTTAAGGAGCGTTTCGCTATGCAAAAACCAGTTCTTGTCGTCATGGCCGCCGGCATGGGCAGCCGGTATGGCGGACTCAAGCAGGTGGATCCCGTAGGCAATCACGGGCAGCTCATCATCGACTACTCCATTTACGACGCCCACCGGGCCGGGTTCGACACGGTGGTCTTTGTCATCAAGCGCGAGCTGGAGGAGACCTTCCGTGCCTCCATCGGTGACCGGCTCTCCCGGGTGATGGAGGTGCGCTATGTCTATCAGGAGCTCACCGACCTGCCGGAGGGCTATTCCGTGCCCGAGGGCCGGGTCAAGCCCTGGGGCACCTGCCACGCCGCCCTGGCCGCCCGCCACGTGGTGGACGGGCCCTTCGCCGTCATCAATGCCGACGACTACTACGGCCCCGAGGCCTTTCGGGAGATCTACGACTACCTGCTCCGTCACCCCGACAGCGACTGCTATGAGTACGCCATGGTGGGCTACCTGCTGGGCAACACCGTTACCGAGCACGGCCACGTGGCCCGGGGCATCTGCGTGTCTGACAGCGAGGGTTACCTCCAGACCGTCACCGAGCGCACCCACATCGAGAAGGACGGCGCCGACGCCCGCTTCACTGAGGACGGCGGCCAGACCTGGACCCCCCTGTCCGGCCAGTCCGTCGTGTCCATGAACCTGTGGGGCTTCACCCGCAGCTTCCTCACTGAGGCTCAGGCCCGCTTCCCTGCCTTTTTGGACCGTACTCTTGCGGAAAACCCGGAAAAGGGCGAGTACTTCCTCCCCAGCGTGGTGAGTCAGCTCATTCAGGAGGGCAAAGCCCGGGTGAAGGTCCTGCGCAGCCACGACCGGTGGTACGGCGTTACCTACAAGGATGACAAGCCAACCGTGGTCAAGGCCATTGCCGACATGACCGCCTCCGGCCTCTACCCCGACGAGCTGTGGCGCTGACCTCCCAGACTCCCCCATACATAACAAACGGCCGTGGACCTGTGGTCCACGGCCGTTTTGCACTTTTTTACGCGGTGGCGGTGTCCGCCTTCTGGTCCCGGACGCCGGCCATCAGCAGGCCGACGCCCTCCTTGGTGGCCTCCTTGTCAGAGACGATGCCCATGCACTCGCCCTCGTAAATGACGGCGATGCGGTCGCTCAGCTCCAGGATCTCATCCAGCTCGGTGGAGACCAGCAGGACGGCGCAGCCCTCCTCCCTGGCCTTCAGGATACAGCGGTGGACGAACTCGGTGGCGCCGATATCCAGGCCCCGGGTGGGGTGGACGGCGATGAGCAGCTTGGGCCCCTGGTCCAGTACCCGGGCCACGATGATCTTCTGCTGGTTGCCGCCGGACAGGGAGCCCGCCGGGATTTCCGGCGAGGCGGCACGGATGTCGTTATACTCCATCAGCTCTTTGGCCTTGTCATTGATGGCCTTCTTCTGAAGGACGTGGGCCTTGGTATAGGGCTTATCCTGAATGGTCTCCAGGAAGAGGTTCTCCTTTACCGACATGGAGAGCACCAGGCCCTGCTTGTGCCGGTCCTCGGGGATGTGGCCCACGCCGGCGTCAATAAAGGCCCGGGGCGGCTTTCCCGTCATGTCCTGCCCCTGGAGGATCAGCTTACCGCTGCTGATGGGCAGCAGGCCAGTAATGCCCTTGATGAGCTCAGACTGGCCGTTGCCGTCCACGCCCGCCAGGCCCACGATCTCTCCGGCACGGATCTTCAGGGTGAAGTCCTTCACCAAGTCCTGCTTTCCCTCGCCCCGGACCGAGATGTGGTCCAGCTCCAGCACATCGTCCCTGGGTTTCTGGTCCGGCTTGTCCACACCAAGCGTCACCTGGCGGCCCACCATGGCGGAGGCCAGGTCCTCCCGGCTGCAGCTGCTCAAGTCGTCGATGCACCCGGCGATCTTGCCCCGGCGGAGGATGCTCACCCGGTCGCTGATGCTCATGACCTCGTTGAGCTTGTGGCTGATGAACACGATGCTGACGCCGTCCTTTTTCAGCCGGTCCAAAGTGACGAAGAGTTCCTCGGTCTCCTGGGGGGTGAGTACGGCGGTGGGCTCGTCCAGAATGAGGATCCTGGCGCCCCGGTAGAGCACCTTCAGGATCTCCACCCGCTGCTGCTGGCCCACCGACAGGGTGGATACCTTCGCGTGGGGGTCCACACGCAGGTCGTACTTCCGGCTGGCCTCGGCGATCTTCTCCTCGGCCTTCTTGATGTCCAGGCGCAGTTCCTTCTGAATACCCAGCATGATGTTCTCGGCCACCGTGAAGGGCGGCACCAGCATGAAGTGCTGGTGTACCATGCCGATGCCCAGGTCGATGGCCTGCTTGGGGGAGGTAATGTCCACCCGTTTGCCATTGAGGTAGATCTCGCCCTCGTCAGCGCCGTAGACGCCGTAGATCACGTTCATCAGCGTGGATTTGCCCGCGCCGTTCTCACCCAGCAGGGAGTGGATCTCGCCGGGATAGAGGTCGAAGGTGATGTGATCGTTGGCTACGTTGGTGCCAAAACGCTTGGTGATGTTGTGTACACGCAGTACCGGTTCCATTTAGTTCCCTCCCATCTTGCGGCGCGCGGAGCGCTTGCGGGCCTTGTCCTTGACAAAGGGCGTGTTGGTGGCCGCCGGCCCCTTGGACGGACCCATGAAGAACACCAGGGCCAGGAAGGTGACCAGGTAGGGCATCATCAAGTAGAAGTAGTAGGGGATATCGAAATTCATGGCCTGCATCCGCAGCTGCAGGGCATCGCCCGCACCGAAGAGGATGGTGGCCAGGGTGGCACCCAGGGGGGTCCACTTGCCGAACACGATGGCGGCGTAAGCAATGAAGCCGCGACCGGAGGAGATGTTGTCATAGAAGGTATTCAGGCCGTTCAGAGTAAGGCAGGCGCCGGCCAGGCCGCAGAAAGCGCCGGTGACCAGCACTGCGATCCAGCGGATACGGATCACGTCCACGCCGGCCACGTCCAGGGCCTGGGGGTTCTCGCCGGCAGCCCGCAGCTCCAGGCCCCGGCTGCTGTGGAACAGGAACCAGTGGATGCCCACCAGGGCTGCGATGGCGATATAGGTCAGGGGATACTGGCCGAAGAGCACCGGCCCGATGACCGGGATGTCGCTGAGGACGGGGATGCTCAGCGTCTTGAAGCCGGGGCAGTGGGCCATCTGAGAGTCGGTTCCGAACATCAGGCGGAAGATCGTGCTTGTAATACCGATGGACAGGGTGTTCAGGCCCAGGGCCACCACCACCTGGTTGACCTTCACGTTGATGCTCATAAAGGCGTGGATGGCCGCCAGGAACATGCTGCCCAGCATAGCCACCACCAGGCCCATCCAGGCGTTGTTGAACAGGTAGGCCCCCAGGTAGGCGAAGAAGGCGCCCGCGAGCATCATGCCCTCCAGAGCCATGTTGAGCACGCCGGTGCGTTCACAGATGACGCCGCCCAGAGCCGCCAGCATCAGGGGAGTGGCCAGGCGGATGGTGGCAGAGTAGAAGTCAGAAGTCAGGAAAATACCCAGGATTTCCATTACTGCACCGCCTCCTTTCCAGTCTTAGCCGTAAAGGGTCTGCTCAGCAGACCGATGAAGTCGATCTTGGCATAGTTGAAGCCCAGCACGCTGAGGATGATGATGCCCTGGATGATATACAGGATGGTGACGGGCACACCCATCATGATCTGCATGATGCTGGCGCCGTTGCGCAGCGCGCCCAGCAGGAAGCCGGCCAGAGCCACGCCGATGGGATGGAGGTTGCCCATCAGGGCCACAGAGATGATGTCATAGCCGGTGTTGGGGGAGAAATTCTGCACCATCAGGTGCTGATAGCCCATTACCTGCACCGAGCCGGCCAGGCCGGCCAGGGCGCCGCTGGTGATGATGGCCAGCAGCAGATACTTGCGGGTGTTGACGCCGGAAGTGCGGGCAGTCTCTGCATTGGCACCCACCATGCGCAGCTTGAAGCCCACGTCAGTCTTGTAGAAGATGAAATAAAACAGGATCACGATGGTCAGGGTCAGGAACAGGCTGGTGTTGAGCTCGCTGCCCTTCATCAGCTTGGAGAGCATGGCGGAAGTCTGGATCTTGGGAGACTGATGATTGAGCACGCCCTCCGCCCGGAAGAAACTGGCCAGCGTGTAGTTGACAAAGTAAACGCCCACGTAGTTGAGCAGCACTGAGGTGATGGTCTCGTTATAGCCCCGTTTGATCTTCAGCCAGCCGGGGATCAGGGCCCACAGGCCGCCGAAGACCATACTGCCCAGCAGGCAGATGGGGATATGGATAAAAAACGGAAGGCCGGTCAGATTGACGCCCAGCCAGGTGGCCGCGAAGGCGCCCAGATAGAGCTGACCCTCACCGCCGATGTTGAAGATACCGCAGCGGAAGGAAAGCGCGATGCCCAGTCCGCCCAGCACCAGGGGAATGGCCAGCACCACACTGGCACTCAGGTTCAGTTTTCCCACAAAGGCGCCCTCAAACAGCGCCAGGAAGGTCTTGGCCGGGTCATAACCCTGCCACAGCAGCAACACGCCGATCACCACAAAGGACAGCAGCAGCGCCAGAACTACGGAGATACAGCTGTTCAATGCCGAGCGGACACGCTTATTCATAGCAGTTTCCTCCTGTCTTCTCCAGGACGGCGGGTGGGATGGGCCCCTTCCCGCCTGGAATGTTTATAAAAAGGGCGCGGCGGTGCCGCCGCGCCCTTTTTGGCGGAAGCCACAGGCAATGGCTCAGTGTTTTCGCTTAGTACAGGGTGGGAATCTCCAGCTTGCCGTCCAGATAGGCCTGCATGGCGTCCTTCACCTGAGCAGCCTGCTCATCGGTCAGGCCGTAGAACTCGCTCATGCCCTGAGCGCCGTTGGCCATACCATAGACATTGACGCCGGGGACAAAGCTGCCGTCCAGGAAGCTCTGAGCAGTGGCCACGTACACGTCCGCGTTGGACTGCAGGCCGGAGCAGATAACGGTGTCGGACAGGCCGCTCTGGTCAGAGACCCAGCCCATGGCCTTGATGCCCTTCTCCTCACAGGCCTGGTACACGCCCACGGAGTAAGCATCGCCGAGGGCCAGCAGCACATCGCAGCCCTGGGAGATCAGGGACTCGGCGCACTCCTTGGCCTTGGGCAGGTCGTCCCAGGAGCCGGTATAGGCCACCATGACCTCAATGTCGGGGTTGATGGACTTGGCACCCAGCTCATAGGTGTCCATGTCAGCCTTGTTGTTGGGGGCGTCATCGGGAGGAATGATGCCGATCTTGCCGGTCTTGGAAACCAGTGCGCCGGCCATGCCGCAGAAGTAGCCGCACTCGCCAAACTTGTAAACGGTTCCAGACAGGTTCTCGCCTTCCACGCTGGCGTTGACTGCCACGAACTGCACATCGGGGAACTCAGGGGCCACGGTGGTCATGGGCTCACCGAACTCGGCGCCGTGGCCGAAGATCAGGTCAAAGCCCTGGCGGGCATAGGTGCGCAGCACGTTGGGCACCTCGGCGATGGCGATCTTCTCACTGTAGGCCACCTCAACGCCCAGCTCGTCCTTGATGCGCATCAGGCCGTCATAGGCGGAAGCGTTCCAGCCGCCGTCGTTGACGGCGCCGATGCAGACCAGCGCGATCTTGACCTCAGAGGGGTCCTTGGCGCCGCCGGGGGCGGAGCTCTCCACGGGAGTGCCGGTATTCTGCGCGGGAGTGGGATCGGACTGCTCCACACTGCGGGAACAGGCGGCCAGTCCAAGAATCATGGTGCCGGCCAGCAAGAGTGCCATAAGCTTCTTTTTCATCTGAGTACCCTCCTTATTACGTTGGGATTTCCTTTACGGTGAACGAAGCGTTTTAGCCGCATGAAATAGCATTTTTGTAAACGGTTACATTCATCGTGCCTTTATATTACTACAAAACCGGGCCGTTTGCAAGGTTTCTTTTTTGCTATTTTGTCAAATCGCTGTTATTTCTACTAAATCCACAAATCTGTTCGTCAGAATCTTTATATGTTTTCCTAATTTCAGGACTTTTATGCTGCTTTCTCTGGAAATCTATCTTTTTTGATATGTAAAAGTGGTTACAAGTTCGTGCACAGATATCTTTTCCATCGGAACCGACCCCACAGCCCTGCGGATGGCGTTCTCTTCGCCCCGGACCCACAGGGAGACCACGCCCTCAGCGGCAGCCATCTCCGCCCGGCGGCGTTCCGTTTCGGTCTGATCCAGGGTCATGGCGGCCACAGGACAGCTGCTCCAGCCCCACTGGATATCCTGCACTCCCTCGGCCAGCAGGGCGTCCACCGCCACGGCCAGCAGGGAGCCCGCCGCCGTCACACCGGCAAAGAGGCTGTTTTCCGGCGCGGCGATCACATTGCCGCCGGCGGCTTCGGGGCAGGTCTCGCCTCCCAGGGCCACGCCCAGGGCATATTTCTCCCCATCCTTCACGCCAAAAGTCCCCGTCCCGTCGGGGCGGAAGGCCTGGGCCAGTGCCAGCGGATCATCCGCAAAGACCTCCACCACCGGCAGCTGCATCCCGTTCTCCATCCTGCGGTGGGCCAGGCTCACCTGTCCCCGGCCGCCCATCAGGCCCTCCAGCGCCCGTTTGGCGGCCATCCAGCCGCCGGGAGCCGACCAGCCCGCGTCGATCACCGTGCCCGACGGGCTCTGGCGCATCCCGCAGTGGAAGGCCGGGGCGTCTCCCGCGATCTCCTGGAATTTTTCTCTGGCAGCTCTGCTGTATTCCATATCACTTTCCTCCATTCGTCCCCAGAAAGGCCTGTTCCAGCACTCCATGGTGGAGCGCGCCGTACGAGAATTGGTTTCCCGTCCGTACATTGAAGAAGTTCACCCGGCAGGGTGCGTCCCACTCCCGGGGGACGTTGCGCCACAGATAATCGCACCGGGCAAAGAGGGTCTCAAAGGGGACGCCGTACACGTCCCGGTTCTTGTTGAAGGGCAGGATCGCCTCCAGCCGGGTGATCTCGCTGTCCGGGCAATCCACATAGAGATTGGTCTCCTGGCCGTAGATCAGGCCGTCGTTGACCCGGCCGTAGGCCAGCATCTCGTCGTCCACCACGGCGGGGATGGGCGCACTGCCGCAGGCCTGGACGATGCTGTCGATGGGGAACCCCTGGTCCAGCAGGCTGGGCAGGCTCTGCTCCACGTTGCGGGCGCACACCTGGGCCGCGCCGGTCAGGGTGCCTGTTTTGGCGGCCAGCAGATAGAGGTCCTTTGCCTCCCGGTCCACCGCCCCGGCGATGAGATCGGTCATCCCCTCGTCCGGCAGCTCATCGATCTGGATGTGGGCCACGATCTTCCGGGGCGCCGGGTCCCGGTAGTCCACCGCCCGGGCAAAGTGGTCGGTGCCGGTCACCGAGCGCAGGGGGCCGGAGACCGAGCGCTTCACCCCCTGGTACTCGATGTACAAAAAGGCGTCGTGGGCGGCCAGCTCGGCCACGGCAGGCCGGTCCACGAATACGGTGGCCACTGGCAGGCGGCTGCGTCCCACCTCCATAGTGGTGTAGGTCAGTTCTCCCAGCCCACCCAGGTTGGACTCGGTAAAGTACTTGGCGGCCATCCAGCCGCCCTTGGCGTACACGCCCATATCCAGCACAATGGCGCCGTTTTTCAGCCGGTGGACCTCCACGCCCAGGCTGTCGGTATGGGGCAGGATCTTCTCCTCCACGATGCGGGCGGCCCGCTCGTTCAGGGAATCGGTCAAATGCCTCTCCTCCTCTTCTCCGCTGTATCCCGCCTGAAAAAGAAAGGGCGCGGTCCGGCTGTGCCGACCCGCGCCCACTTGTTCCAACCAGCTTCAGGTCAGGACTCGTTTCCCTCTATCAATTCCACCGCAGCAGGATGCGATGGATATCCCGGTCCGTGTTGGCCCGGGCCATCTCCTGCTCCAGCTGGGCCATGTCGCCAAAGCTGAGGATCAGGTCGCTGAAATCCACCTGGCCGCTGCCCAGCAGGCGCACCGCCTGGCGGAAGCTCTCCTTGTCATGGCGGATGGCGCCGGTGAGCACCAGCTCCTTGAAGTGGATCAGGTCCAGGTCAATGGCGGGGCGCTCCTCATGGGTGGGCGCGTACAGCAGCACCGTGGCCCCGATCCGGGCGGCGGCCAGGCACTGATTGACGGTCTGGGAGCCGCCCGCGGTGTACACCACCGCCGCCGCGCCCATGCCGCCGGTCTCGGCCATGACCCGCCCGGTCCAGTCCTCCGCCGCCGGGTCCAGCGTCAGGTCGGCGCCCATCCGGGCGGCCAGCTCCCGCCGCTTGGCGCTGCGCTGCACCACGATGACCTTGCAGCCCCGCAGCTTCAGCAGCTTCAGGAAGAGAAGGCCCATGAAGCCCGCGCCGATGACCACCACCGTATCCCCGCCCACCACGTTCAGGCGGTTCACGCCCCGGGTGACGCAGGCCACCGGCTCGGCCAGAGCGGCGTAGTGGATGGGCGCGTCGGCGGCAAAGGGAAAGACCTCATAGCTCTCGCACACCAGATAGTCGGCAAAGCCGCCCGGGCCGGAGTACTCCTTGTCCCCCGGGCCGTCGTTGCCCAGGCAGTGGTTGTCATAGCCACGGCGGCAGGGCTCGCACTGGTTGCAGCGCACCCACTTGGCCACCGACACCGGCATGCCGGGAACGATGCTCCCCGGTACGCTTTTCCCGGTCTCCACCACGGTGGCGGCGATCTCGTGGCCGCCCACGAAGGGGAAGGGCATGGACTCGGTGCCCTCAAAGATATAGCGCTCCCAGGTGCACAGGCCGCAGGCCTCCACCTTCACCAGCACCTGGCTGTCCTTCAGCGGGGGGATCTCCCGCTCCACCTGGCGCAGCTGTCCCACGCCGTCAAACTGGATCTGCCGCATTTTCATGGCTCAGTCCTCCCCTCCGCCGATGGTGAACAACGTCTTCATGCCCTTCTTGTCCAGCAGGTCCTCAAAGGCCTGCTGCCAGTCCTCCAGCTCCACCACGCCGGTGATGACCGGGGTCAGGTCCAGCAGGCCGCATTCCTGCAGCCGCAGGGCCTGGTGCCAGTCCTTCCAGGTGTGGCAGAAGGTGCCCTGGATCTTCAGCTCCCGGTAGACCATCTGGTCATAGGGCAGCTCCACCGGCCGGGTGGCGATGCCCACCTGGAGCAGAGTGCCCCCCTTCTCCAGGGCGGAGAGGGCGGTGCGGATGCCGCCGCCGGCCCCCGAGCAGTCCACTGTCAGGGGATAGCCGCCGGCTCTGGCCTCGCTCGCCACGGCGAGACCCGCGGCGGCGCAGCGGTCCAGACGCTCCCGGTCCACCTCGGTGCCCAGGATGTCCACCCGGCAGCCATAGGCCTTCAGGGTCAGGCCGGCCAGCAGACCCATGGGACCGGGGCCCACCACCAGCACCGGCAGGCCGGGCTTCACGCCCACCAGCTCAATGGCGTGGACGATGCAGGCCAGAGGCTCGGTGAGCGCGCCCTTCTTCAGATCCACCCCGTCGGGCAGAGGATGGACGTACTGGGGATCGGCCAGCACGTATTCGGTAAAGGCGCCGGGTGTGTCAAAGCCGATGGAGTGCCGCCCGGCGCAGAGCTGATAGCGGCCGGTCTTGCAGTACTGGCAGCGGCCGCAGGTGGATGCGGTGTGCTCGGCGGTGACCCGCTCCCCCACCTCCAGGCCCGTAACGCCCTCGCCCAGCTCGGCGATGGTGCCCGAAAACTCATGGCCGTGGACGCCCTGGGGCAGTCCGGGCTCCTGGCCCAGGTAGATATGCAGGTCGCTGCCGCAGATGCCGGCGTAGGCCACCTTGATCTTGACCATGCCGGGCGGTGTGACAGGCTCCGGGACCTGGCCCATGGCGAAGTCCCTGGGGGTATCGCTCTGTCGCAGAAGGGCTTTCATAGGCGCTCCTTTCAGTCCATGCGGACGATGACGCGGTAAGTCTCCGGGGAGACCGCCCGGTGGAAGGCGTGCTCGATCTCAGCGAAGGGATACTCCTCGCTGACGAAGGGCCGCACGTCGATGAGCCCCTCGGACAGGAGACGGGCCGACTCCCGGAAGCTCTCCTTGGTGGTGGAGGACAGTCCGGTGAAGTTGATCTCGTCATAGTGGATCTTGTTGGGATCGATGGCCATGGTCCCCTTGGGGTAGATGGCGCCGTAGAAGACGATGGTGCCGCCCTTGCACAGGGAGTTGATGCCCTGCTCGGCTGCGCGGGCGCCGCCGGCGGTGTAGAAGCAGGCCTCCGCGCCCAGACCGCCGGTGAGCTTCTTCACGGTCTCCACCACATCCTCTTTGGTGGGGTCGATGACCACATCGGCGCCGAAATCCACAGCCGCGCGCTTGCGGCCCTCGTCCACCTCGGTGATGAGGACCTTCAGGCCGCTGAGCTTGGCTACCTTCACGTGGAGCAGGCCCATGACGCCGGCGCCGGTGATGAGGACGGTATCGCCGTACTTCACGTTGGCCTTCTCCACGCTGCGCAGCACGCAGGCCAGAGGCTCGGCCAGGGTGCCCACGGAGAAGTCCAGGTCATCGTTGACCTTGTAGACCTGATAACCCTCGGCCACCATGTACTCGCTGAGTCCGCCGGGGCCCCACAGGGTATTGGGGGCCGGATTGTCGCCGCCGTTGACGCACATGTTGTCCATGCCACGCTGGCAATAGTAGCACTCGCCGCAGCGGGTGATGGCGGCCACTACCACCTTGTCGCCCACCTTGACGCCGGAGGCCACGCGGGAGCCCACCTGCTCCACCACGCCGCAGACCTCATGGCCGCCGTTGAAGGGGTACTGCTCCTTGCCGCCGGTGAAATAGCGCTGCTCAAAGGTGCACAGGCCGCAGGCCTTCACCTTCACCAGCACCTGGTCGTCCCGGATCTCCGGCATGGGGAACTCCTGGAGCTCCACGGTCTCTTTCGCGGTGATCACTGCCTTTTTCATGGCTGTTTTCCTCCTTCAGATCAATACTTCAATTCGCGGTAGCGGGCGTAGTAGGCACCCGTCTTGTTCAGGTCCTCGCCCTCTCCGCTCTCCAGATGGGCCACCAGGTCTCTGCCGCCCTGCTCCAGCCTGGCCAGCACGTCCTCCATCTCCCGCACCGGCTTCCAGGTGGTGAAGGGGATGCAGAACTCCCGCCAGGGATAGCTGTTCAGGTCGTTGAGGCAGAAATAGCCCACCTTCATGTGGCTGTCGAACACCATGTCCCCGTGGCTGCCGCTGAGGGCGATGAGCACGCCGGGGCGGCGCACCTTGTTGATGCTGCCGAAGCGCATCTGCTGGGTGGCCTCGTCCTTCCAGATGTCGATAAAGGGATAGCACCGGTCCACAAAGACCTTGAACGCGCCGGTCACGTCGCCGTAATAGGTGGGCGTGGCCAGCACATAGGCGTCGGCCTCCCGCAGGGCCCGATGGAGGATCTCCACATCGTCCCCCTGGATGGTGCATTTATGGGTCTTTTCACACACCCGGCAGCCCCGGCAGGGCTTGAGGGTATAGTCATTGAGATAGTAGATCTCGGTCTCGGCCCCGGCGGCCCGGGCGCCCTCCAGAAACTTCTGGACAGCAGTGGCGGTATTGCCGTGGTGGCTGGAGCTGCTGACGAACGCGGCGATCTTCATTAGGTCTCCTCCTGTCATTCCAGTCCGGCCAGTTCCCGGTAGGCAGGCCGGATCAGGGCGTTGAGCTTCTGATAAAAGGCAAAGCAGCGGTCATACCGCTCCGCGTTCTCCGGGTCGGGCCGGATGACCTGCTTCTCCTTGAGCCACTGGTCCCGCACGGTGTCGAAGCTGTCGAACATCCCCAGGGCCATACCGGCCAGATAGGCGGTGCCCAGGGCGTTGTCGGCATTGGGGATGTACACCAGCTCCTGCCGGAGCACATCGGCGATGATCTGCCGCCAGAGCAGGCAATTGCTCCCTCCCCCGCCGATGACCAGACGGGTCAGGGGGATGCCGTTGGCCTCGTAGGAGGCCCGCAGGGCGTAGGCCACGCCCTCCAGCAGGGAGCGGTACACATGGCCGGCGGTGTGGGCGTTGGTCAGGCCGAAGAGCACACCCTTGGCCAGCGGGTCGGGAGCCGGCGTCCGCTCTCCCAGCAGATGGGGCAGGGCAAAGAGCCCCTCAGCCCCTGCGGGCAGGGCAGCGGCAGCCTGCTCCAGGGCGGTGTAGCTCACGTTCCTGTCCAGGATGGACTCCCGGAACCAGCGGGTGATCTCACCGCCGGTCAGCACGTTGCCCAGGAACCGGGCCCCGCCGTTGATGAAGGGACAGGTGCCCCGCATATCGTCCAGCGACCGCTCCAGCCCCAGGAAGGTGCCCGCGGTCCCCAGATAGATCAGGCCCTCGCCGGCCGACACCGTGCCGGTGCCCACCAAAATGGTGTAGGAGTCGCCGGTTCCCGCCACCACGGGGGTCCCGGGGGCCAGGCCGGTGGCGGCGGCAGCCTCCTCCGTCACAGTGCCCACGATGTCCATGGGCCAGTACAGGGGCGGCAGCACCTTGGGATTCAGGCCGATGGCCTCCATCCGCTCCGGCAGCCAGACGTGGGCCTGCTCGTCGTAGACCTCGCCGAAAATGGCGGCGATATCGTGGTCGGCACTGTACTTGCCCGTCAGCTTATAGGCGATGTAGGAGTGGGCGTTGAGCACCATCTCGATGCGGTCATAGCTCTCCCGCTCGTGCTCCTTGAGCCAGAGGAGCTTGGGCGTCACGTCCTGGAGGGAGAAGTTCCAGCCGAACTTTTCTTTGAGCCGGGCGGCCTGCTCGATGGCCCGGTTGTCCCGGTACAGGATGGCGGGCCGGACCGGATTTCCCTCCCCGTCCAGGGGACACAGGTTGGGGACCATGCCGCTGGCGCAGATACCGGCGATCTCCCGGGCGTCCACGCCGGATTGGGACAGGCAGGCCATGATGCCCAGGCGTGCGCCCACCCACCAGGCCTGCTCGGCGTCCTGCTCCACAAATCCGGGCTGCTTCTGGATGATGTCGTAAAGATAGGTATACTGCGCTCTGCGGCCGCCCTTCCGGTCCATCAGCACCGTTTTGATGCTGCTGGTGCCGATATCCACGCCCAGCAGATATTGTTGTGTCATTGCGGCACCCCCTCACGGTAAAACGTCATTTTTGATCTGGGTCAGGCAAAAGGAGGAGCGGCCAGGACCGCTCCTCCCCCTAAGCCTGTATGACGGTTTTAGCCGAGGTGGGTCATGGCGGTCTTCAGGTCCTCGCCCTCATGGATGAGGCCGTTGAGCAGGCCGATGACCCGGTCGGGATGGGCATGGCCCCAGATGTTGCGGCCGATGGCAACGCCCTTGGCGCCGCACTTGAGCGCGTCGTCGATGTTGGCAAAGAACTGCTCCTGAGAGTTGGTCTTGGCGCCGCCCAGCACCACGATGGGCAGGCCCTCGCAGCCGTTGACCACTTCCTCATAGGTACGTCCGTCGGGACCGGAGCGGTAGGGCATCTTCAGCATGTCGGCGCCGGCCTCAGCGGCCACGCGGGCGGCCAGCTTCAGGCTGTCCAGGTTGATGTACTCAGCGGGAGGATTGAAGCCGCCGGGGACCATCTCGGCGATGAGGGGCATGCCGTACTTTTCACACTCCCGGCGCAGACGGCTGATGATGGAGATCATGCACCGCTCCAGGCCGATGTCCTCGCCCGAGATGTCGGGACCGCCGTTGAAGAGCACCGCGTCGGCGCCCACCTTCACGGCCTCTTCCACCGCCACGCACAGGATGCTGTCGTGAGAACCCCGGGCGTAATCGGTGCAGGGGAAGTCGGCCCGGACGATCAGGCCGGTGCGGCCCAGCAGCTTCTCGTGCTTGCGGGCCATGCCGATGTTCAGGATGACGGCGTCGGTGCCGGCGTCGATGACCTGCTTGAGGGCAGCGCCCAGGTCGGCGATGCCCGCCATGGGGCCGGAGTTCACGCCGTGGTCGAAAGCGGTGATGATGGTCTTGCCGTCCTCCCGGAAGATGTGGTTCAGTCTCTTGATGGTGCCCATATTACACGTTCTCCTTTCGGTTTGTAAGCGGTTACTGTAATCGGTTACATACATAGTAGCATATCATGCGTTAAAAATCCACCCTTTTTTTACGATCTGCTAAAATTTCTTTTCCGGCCCACCCGCCAACCGGGCGCTTTTGCCCATAGAAAAGCGGCGGAGCCGGACAGGCTCCGCCGCTTTTGGCGTTTCCTATATGAATAATATGTTCCTGCTCAGACAAAATCGGCGCTGTCCACCCGGTTTTTGGTGCTCTCCCGCAGGCGCAGCTCCACCGGATAGAGGATACAGGTGGAGAGCTCCACACCCTCATTGAGCTGGCGCAGCAGCAGCTCGGCGGCTTTCTCACCCAGGCGGCGGTTGGGCGCCGAAATGGTGGACAGGGACGGCGTGAAGTAACTGGCCAGCGGGATATCGTCAAAGCCCATGACCTCCATCTCCTCCGGTACCCGCACGCCCTGCTCCAGCAGGCTGCGCAGCACACCTGCCGCCATCATGTCGTTAAAGGCGAAAATAGCCGTAGGACGCTCCCTGCCGTTCAGAAATTCCAGCACGGCCCGGCTGGACTGCTCCGGCACAGCGTAATCCGCCCGCACGACCCGGCATACGCAGTCACGGTGCTGCTCAAAAAAATCCGTCACAGCCTGCATGCGCCGCTCAGTGATCAGGGTCTGGTCCCGACCGGCCACCACGCCGAAGCTGCGGTTCCCTTCCGCATACAGGTAACGCAGGGCCATCTGTACGCCGTCGTAATCCTCGATGTACACGGATACCGGCTGGGGTTTGAGCCGGAGCTGCTCCACGTTCTCGATGATCACATAGGGTACCCGGAGGTGGAGCAGATACTCCTTGATATCCCGGGTAAAGTCGGAGCCCGAGATGATGATCCCGTCGATCCCCCGCTGGTCCAGTTTGTCCACGCAGCGGTGATCGTTATTGGTGGAATAGATCAGGAGCTTATAGCCCGCGTTGCCCAGCACCTTCTGACTGCCCTCCACCAGCTGGTTAAAAAACTCGTTGCGCAGGGTGGGAACGATGCAGGCGATGGTCCGGGTCTGCCCGGTAGACAGGCTCTGGGCAGAGGGATTGGGGACATAATCCGTCTGTTGGATCACGGCCATGATGCGCTCCCGCGTCTCCGGGGACACCTTCTCCGGCTGATTGATGCTTCTGGATACCGTAGCCACTGACACACCGGCCAGCCTTGCGATCTCTCGGATATTCAAAGGAATTCCTCCTGTTTTACCTCTTTCTTGCTTTGCTTATTTTTTCACCATCCATATTACCCTTTTTGTACGAAAAAGGCAACTCCCACCCGGTTTTTTCCGCCAATCTTTTCCTCTTTTCTTTTATTAAATAAATACTATTTATATATTATACGCAAATTGCAATAACAAGTTGGACACCCCGTGGTAAAAACCTTGCTCACGGATGGAGCCGCAGGATCTATCCGTGAGCGAGGTTGCCGCAGCCGTCAGGCTGCGTAGACA
>NZ_JBQHUB010000025.1:0-40040 GCF_052065415.1 Pseudoflavonifractor sp. HCP28S3_F10
CTTCATCATGTGTTATGGCGGGGGCCGCCCCCTGGCCCCGGGTACCCCTATTTAATACCCCGATAAAACAAACCACCAACCCCACCAGGTGCAGCCCGCCCCCCCCCCCCCGCCCGCAGTCCTGTGTTTTAACAAGGAGGTCTTTTTTATGCAACCCAAAGAGAGCCGCATCAAGGAGCTGCTCCGCCGGCATGGGCTGGACGGCGCCATTGTCTCCTCCCCTGAGAATTTCCACTATGTGACCGGCTTCGGCGGCCACCAGCACACTGTCTCCCGCCAGCCCGGCTTTTCTGTGGCCGTAGTCTCCGCCCGGGAGGATGTGCCCACCCAGCTCACCACCATGGACTTTGAGGTCCCCACCTTTGAAAAGAAGAGCGCCGGCCGCTTTATCGTGCGCAAGTATGACACCTGGGTTGGCTTGAAGACCTGGGACGAAATTGCCAACGGCGCCGTCGTCCCCGCCCCGGACGTCATGGAGAGCTCCATGGACGTGCTGAAGAAAATGGTGAAGGATATGGACCTGGCTGACAAGAAGTTGGGTCTTGAGCTGGACTATCTGCCGCTGGGCTATTATAATGGTCTGTGTCAGGCCTTCCCCGACGCCGTGTGGGAGAATATCTCCGACCTCTTCGTCTTTGCCCGCAGCGTCAAGACCCCCGAGGAGATCGAGATGTTCCGTACCCTCTGCCGGGCCGCCGACGCCGGCTTCACCGCTGTGAGCCAGATGGTGAAGGTGGGCGTCAGCGAGCAGGACATGGTCCGCACCTTCCGCGAGACCGTCATTGCCACCGGCAAGGCCGCGCCCAGCGCCTGGTCCATGTTCTCCACCGGCGAGTCCGGTTCCCGGCTCACCATTCCCGGCGACGCCGTGGTCCAGAAGGGCGACGTGGTCAAGTTCGACGCCGGCGTCAACGCCGAGTTCGACTTCTACACCACCGACACCTCCCGCTCCTGGGTCATGGACGGCGCCGATCCCGCCCTCTGCAAGCTCAAGGACCGCCTGTACGAGGGCCAGCGCCGGATGATCGCCGCCGCCCGCCCCGGACTGCCCATCAACGAGCTCTACCACATTGCCTATGACTATGTGAAGGAGGCCTTCCCCTCCTACCGCCGGGGCCACCAGGGCCACAGCATCAGCATGGGCCCCGCCACCGCCGAGGCGCCCTATATCAACGCCTCCACCACCCGGCCCCTGGAGGCCGGCATGGTCCTGGCCATGGAGGTCCCCTGCTATATCAGCGGCATCCAGGGCTTCAACATTGAGGACATGGTCCTCATCACCGAGGACGGCTGCGAGGTCCTCACTCCCAACACGCCCCACTATCTTTAATCCCGGAGCCAAGAAAGGACGATACCCATGAAAGTTCTGATCGTAGGCGGTGTGGCCGGCGGCGCCGGCACAGCCGCCCGCCTCCGCCGCAACGATGAGCAGGCGGAGATCATCCTGTTCGAGAAGGGCGAGTATATCTCCTTTGCCAACTGCGGCCTGCCCTACTATATCGGCGGCACCATCACCGAGCGGGAGAAGCTCCAGCTCCAGACCCCCGAATCCTTCCACGCCCGCTTCAACGTGGACGTGCGGGTGAAGCATGAGGTCACCGCCGTGGACTCCGCCGCCAAGACCGTCACCGTCCTGGACCACGCCGCCGGGACCACCTATACTGAGTCCTATGACAAGCTGGTCCTCTCCCCCGGCGCCTCCCCCATCCGGCCCAAAATGCCCGGCATGGAGGACAACCATATCTTTACCCTGCGCAACATCCCCGACACCTACGCCATCTACGACCACATCGAGAAGGCCCATCCCAAAACGGCCGCCGTCATCGGCGCCGGCTTCATCGGTCTGGAGATGGCCGAGAACCTGGCCCACCGGGGCCTGAAGGTGTCGGTGGTGGAGGCCGCCCCCCACGTGATGGCCCCCATGGACCTGGATATGGCCCACACCGTCCACAACTATATCCGTGCCAGCGGCATGGGCCTGTATGTGGGCAAGAAGTGCGCCAGCTTCACCCATGACAGCGTAGTGCTGGAGGACGGCACCGCCCTCCCCGCCGATATGGTCATCCTCAGCATCGGCGTGGCCCCCGAGACCCGCTTCCTCCAGGGCAGCGGGGTGGAGCTGGGCCGCCGGGGCGAAATCCTGGTGGACGACCAGATGCGCACCAGCGTGCCCGACATCTTCGCCCTGGGCGACGCCGCCACCGTGCGCAACATCGTCACCGGCAATACCCAGGTCATCCCCCTGGCCGGTCCCGCCAACAAGCAGGGGCGCATCGTGGCCGACGTGATCTGCGGCAAGGACGCACACTACAAGGGCAGCCAGGGCACCTCCATCATGAAGTTCTTCGACCTGGCGGTGGCCTGCACCGGCGAGAAGGAGGAGAGCCTCCAGGCCGCCGGCACTCCCTACCGCAAGAGCTTCACCGTCTCCTCCAACCACGCCGGGTACTATCCCGACGGCACCCAGATGATCGTCAAGCTCCTCTTCACCCCCGACACCGGCAGGGTGCTGGGCGCCCAGATCGTGGGCGGCGAGGGCGTGGACAAACGCATTGACGACCTGGCCAACGCCGTCCGCTTCGGTCTCACCGTCTATGACCTGCAGGAGATGGAGCTGGCCTACGCGCCCCCCTTCTCCAGCGCCAAGGATCCGGTGAACATGGCCGGCTATGTGGCCCAGAACATTCTGGAGGGCGTGATGACTCCCTTCTACGCCGAGGACGTGGCCGGTATCCCCGCCGACGCCATCCGTCTGGACGTGCGCAAGCCCCAGGAGCTGGAGGATCTGGGCACTCTGCCCGGCTTTATCAACATCCCGGTGGACGAGCTCCGCGGCCGCATGGGTGAGCTGGACCTGAGCCGTCCCATCTACGTCAGCTGCCAGGTGGGCCTGCGCGGCAACGTGGCCGCCCGGATGCTGCAGCACTCCGGCGCCAGGGTGTACAACCTGTCGGGCGGCTACACCCTCTATTCCGCATACGCCAAGGACCAGGAGGGCCTGGCCGACGACGCGAATAAAAACTGTACCGCCTGCGGCATGCAGGAAAAGAGATAGGAGTAATACCAATGCTGGATCGCGCGAAATATGATACCTACGTCCGTATCCTGAAGGATGAGCTGGTGCCCGCCCTGGGCTGCACCGAGCCCATCGCCATTGCCCTGGCCGCCGCCAAGGCCCGGGAGGCCCTGGGTGAGATGCCCGTCCACATCCGGGCTGCCTGCAGCGGCAACATCATCAAGAACGCCAAGGGTGTCATCGTCCCCACCACCGGCAACATGAAGGGCATCGACACCAGCGCCGTCCTGGGCGCCGTGGCAGGCGACCCCGCCCTGGGGCTGGAGGTGCTGAGCCGGGTGACCCCCGCCGACCTGGAGGAGACCCGCCGGCTGCTGGACGAGCACATCTGCGATGTGGAGCTGCTGGACACCCCCGCCCGCCTTCACATCCTCATTGAGATGAAGGGTAAGGACCACACCGCCCTGGCCGAGATCCGGGACGAGCACACCAACGTGGTGCGCATCGAGCGGGATGGCCAGCGGCTCTTCTTCAAGGAGACCGAGGCGGTGGTGGAGTCCGAGGAGAGCGACCTGGACGAGCTGAACCTGGCCGACATTCTGGAGTTTGCCAATACCGTGGATCTCGCCGACGTACGTCCCACCCTGGAGCGCCAGGTGGAGTACAACACCCGCATCGCTCAGGAGGGCATGACCCATGTCTACGGCGGCCGGGTGGGCGCCACCCTCATGCGCCATTACGGCGGGGATGTGCGCATCCGCGCCCGGGCCATGGCTGCCGCCGGCAGCGACGCCCGCATGGGCGGCTGCGTCCTGCCCGTCATCATCAACTCGGGCAGCGGCAACCAGGGCATCACCTGCTCGGTGCCTATCTGGGTGTATGCCAAGTACCTGGGCGCCCCCGATGAGACCATGTACCGCGCCCTGGTGGTGAGCAATCTGGTGGCCCTGCTCCAGAAGCGGGGCATCGGCCGCCTGTCCGCCTTCTGCGGCGCCGTCTGTGCCGCCTGCGGCAGCGGCGCCGGCATCACCTACCTCCACGGCGGCGACTACGAGACCATCGGCCGCACCATTACCAACACCCTGGCCAACGTCTCCGGCATCGTCTGTGACGGCGCCAAGGGCAGCTGCGCCGCCAAGATCGCCGCCTCGGTGGACGCCGCCATCCTGGCCCACGAGATGTCCATGGACGGCAACACCTTCGGCGCCGGTGAGGGCCTGGTCAAGGAGAGCGTGGAAAAGACCATCGCCAGTATCGGCCGCATGGCCGCCGAGGGCATGCGGGAGACCGACACCGAGATCCTCAAGATCATGATCGACCAGGAGGAATCCGGCTGCTGAGCCCCTTTCCCCACCAAAAACAGAGCCGCCGCGGAGCATCCGCGGCGGCTCTTTCTGTTATGATCCGGTCCCTCCCGGGAGGCAAGAAAATCCCCTCATTCCATGTTGACAACCAGAAGAAAATCCGTTATCCTATCATATAGATATATTTCGATTTATAGATGGGAGTGTCTCGCTTATGGAATGGTTCGCACGCCTGTGGAATATCGTGGAGCGGCAGCTGCTGGGCATGACCTGGCTGCGGGACCTGATTGGGGCCGCTCTGGAGGCTCTGGGGCTGGACCTCACCGGCCCGGTGGGGAGCAGCATCCACTTTTTCCTCTATGACACGGTCAAGATCATGGTGCTGCTGGCGGTGCTCATCCTGGTCATCTCTTACATCCAGAGCTACTTTCCGCCGGAGCGCACCAAACATATCCTAGGCCGTCTCCACGGCCTGGGTGCCCGCTGCGCCGCCGCCCTGCTGGGCACGGTGACGCCTTTCTGCTCCTGCTCCTCCATCCCGCTGTTCATCGGCTTCACCAGTGCGGGCCTGCCTCTGGGCGTGACCTTCTCCTTTCTGATCTCCTCTCCTATGGTGGACCTGGGCTCTCTGGTGCTGCTGATGGGCATTTTCGGCTGGCGGGTAGCGGCAGTCTATGTGCTGCTGGGACTGGCCATCGCCGTGGCTGGGGGCACCCTCATCGAAAAGGCCCATCTGGAGGACCAGGTGGCCGGCTTCATCCGCACCGCCCCCGTCTTTGACGTGCCCCAGGCCGCGCTCCGCCCCCGGGACCGGCTGCGCTTTGCCCGGGACCAGGTGGCAAATACCGCCCGGAAGGTCTTTCCCTACGTCCTGGCCGGGGTGGCCATCGGCGCGGTCATCCACAACTGGCTGCCGGAGAGATGGATCGTGACCCTTCTGGGCGGCGGCAATCCTCTGGGCGTGGTGCTGGCAACAGCGGCGGGCATTCCCATGTACGCCGACATCTTCGGCACCATCCCCATCGCCGAGGCTTTGCTGGCCAAGGGCGCGCAGCTGGGTGTGGTCCTTTCCTTCATGATGGGGGTCACCACCCTGTCCCTCCCCTCTCTGGTCATGCTGCGCAAGGCTGTCAAGCCCAAACTGCTGGCCCTCTTCGTGGCCGTATGCACCGCGGGCATCATCGCAGTGGGCTATTTCTTCAACGCGGTCCAGGCCCTGCTTCTGGTATAGGATACTCAACGGAGGGATAAGCGGATCTGCGCCAAGTGAGCAGCACTCCAAATTCAGAGCGCTCTTTTACGACCACGCGGGAGCGGAGGACAATCCGCCCCCGCTCTTTTTTCATTTTTTCTCTTGACGCCGCATCCATTCTGTGCTATCCTTACACCAATAGTTAGTTTATACTAACCGCGAATCCTCATAGGGCCGCCCTTTTCTTTTTTATCTGTCAGTTAGTTATAGCTAACCAAATGGAAAGGAGTATTGCCATGTCTCCCGAGACTGCCGCCTTTGAGCAGGCACTGGCGTTCCACTGTGCCCCTACGCTGGCCGCCCTGACCTGTGCTAACCTGATCTCTCTTTCTCAGACCGACTATCCCGGCCTGAAGGACCTGCTTCGGGACTACAGCCCCCGGCTGGAGAAGGCAGGGATCCTGCTCTTTCCGCTGTGCCGGTACCGCCGGCGGTCCCTGCTGCTGGTCTGCCGCCCGGCACTGCTGGAGGATCAGCTGGCGCTCCCACCGGTGCGGGAATTTCTTGCGGACATGGGTTATCCTATGGCGGCAGGTCTCTTCCCCGTGCTGGAGCACCTGCGGCGGCAGGTGGAGTATTCCGGAGGCTTTCCCCATGAGATCGGCTTTTTCCTGGGCTATCCCCCGGCGGACGTGCTGGGCTTTCTGACCTTGGGCGGCCGGAACTGCAAGCTCTGCGGCTACTGGAAGGTCTACAGCGATGTGGAGTATGCCAGGCGCTGTTTCCAGCGCTTTGACCGCAGCCGGGCACGGCTCCTGCACGAGGTACGCCAGGGCCGGAGCCTGCCGGAGCTGCTGGCACCGCTGTCCCGCCGGGCCGCGTAAGCCCGCTTCATCAAAAAGGAGGTTTTTACCATGCAAATCGCTGTGATCTACTGGACCGGCTCGGGCAATACCGAGCTTATGGCCCAAGCCGTAGCTGAGGGCGCCCGGGAGGCCGGCGCCGCCGTTTCCCTGACACCGGTAGCCGGCATCAATGCCGACACCGCCGCAGGATATGACCGCCTGGCTCTGGGCTGCCCTGCCATGGGGGCCGAGGTGCTGGAGGAAAGTGAATTTGAGCCCTTCTTCTCCTCACTGGAGGACAGGCTCGGCAGCAAAAAACTGGCCCTCTTCGGCTCCTACGGCTGGGGTGACGGGCAATGGATGCGGGACTGGCAGGAGCGGACAGAACATGCCGGTGCACAGCTCTGCCAGGACGGTCTGGCAGTCATGGAGACACCGGACGGCAGCGCCCTGGCTGCATGCCGCGCTCTGGGCCGGGCGCTGGCAGAAGCCTGAGCCCCGGTGGGTCCGGGCGCCGGCGCACCTTCCGGCGTCCGGACCCTGACAGAAAAGGCGGACGCCCGGAGCGGGCGGGTCTATGGGCTTCGATCCGCCCGTTCCGCGCATCCTCCTTTGGTCAATACCGGCCTCTCTTTCTCCAAGCAGCACATACCCAACAAGAAAACCACCCGGTGCCTGGACAGCGCCGGGTGGTTTTCCGTCTGTTGGAAACAGTTATTTTGTTCCGCTTCGGCGCTCCAGCAGGAGGCAGGCCGCCGTGATGAGCAGCGCCAGCACGCCGCCGGTCAGGAACTGTTCTGCCGGGGTGCTTCCCGCCGTCAGCCCGGACACCGCCCCCACCAGCACCGGTGAGAGAAAGTAGCCCACATTCACGATGGTGAGCACCAGGGCCGTGGCGGCGGGCAGAGTCCGCTGGGGCGCGGCCCCGGCCATCTCCAGCATCAGGCAGGGGCTGAAAAGCGCGATGCCCACCGCCGCGCCGCACACCGCCAGCACCGCCGTGGCAAGGTTCACCCAGAGCCCGGCCAGCACGTAGGTCCCGCCCATGATGGCCAGGGCCAGAGCGAAGGTATAGCGGCCGGTCCGCCGGTAGATGGGGCCGAAACAGATGGCCAGCAAGCCGGAGAGCACCGAGGCCGCCGCCGTCACCGCCCCGGTGACCGCCGCAGTGCCGAACCCGCCTCCCTCGATGTACAGGGAGGTATGGGTCACGTTCACATAATAGCACACGGCGAAGGCAAAGCCGATGGCGCACAGCCGGACCAGCGCCGCCCGGTCCCAGCCGTCCGTCACACCGGCGCCGCTCTCTTCTCTGGCCGCGGGCCGGTCTTTGGGCAGCCAGGCCAGGGTCAGTACCAGCGGCACCGCCGCCAGCGCAAAGAGGAGATAGACACTGTACCAGCACAGATCGGCCAGCACGCCTCCCACCAGCACCACCGACACCCGGCCCAGCTGGAGCATGCCCGAGGCCACGCCGGACACCCGGCTCCGCTCCTCCCCCTGGTAATACATGCTGACCAGCAGGGGGTATACTGTGGAATTGACCCCGTAGGCCACGCCCATCACCGCGCTGCCCAGCAGCAGCACCGGCAGACAGCCGTGGAAGACAAGGCTCATCCCGCCGCCCAGCAGGAAGAGGGCCATGGCCGCCGCCGACAGGTCCCGCCGGGAGCACCACCGGGTGAGCACCGGCACCCCCAGGATCCCCGCGATGCCCGCCAGGTTGGGGATGGTGAGCAGCAGCAGGAGCCGCTCCTCGGGCACGCCGGGAAAGGCGGCCACCAGGCCGCTCACCGCCACCGAGGGCACCAGATAGATGAGATTGACAAAGCACAGGGCATAGATGGGGAGCTTGGTCTTCATGCAGCGCCGTCCTCTCTTTTGGTATGAGTGGTTATTATATACCACTCCCGCCGGGAGGGCAAGGGCGCAAACCACGAAAAAAGGCCAAAAAAGCGGGACCCATGAGCACAGTTTTTTTGCATCCTGTCCCGCCGGAAATGCACTCCGGCGGCACTGCTCTTGCCTTTCCCCTTCCGGTGCGCTATGCTCATGCTGTCAGCTGACAAAGGAGGCCGCTATGAAGATCACTGTAGAACACCGTGACAGTCCGGAGAACGAGATCGTCCTGCGCTGCCGGGAGCTGGACGCGGAGATGCTCCACATTCTGGCCCTGCTGCGGTCAGGGATGCAGACACTCTGCGCCTTCACAGAGGAGCGGGAGACCGTCTTTCTCTCTCCCCGGGAGGTCCTGTACGCCGAATCCGTGGAGGAAAAGACCTGGCTCTACTGTGAAAAGGCCGTCTGGCGCACCGCGCTGACCCTGGCAGAGCTGGAGGCCCGGTATGAGGCCCTGGGCTTCTGCCGGGTGAGCCGGTCCATGGTGGTAAACCTCCACGGGATCCGGCAGCTGAAGAGCTGCGCCGGAAGCCGCATTGAGGCCACTATACGCAACGGGGAGAAGGTCATGATCTCCCGGCATTACGGGCCGCTCCTGCGGGAGCGGCTAGGCATGTAAAGGAGGCTTTTATGAAACAATTTCTGCGTTTTTACGCCTGGGGCGTGGAGGTCAAGCTCTACATGAGCATCTATACCGCCGCCATGGTATTTTTCCAGGGCATCACGGAGGTACTTCAGGGGCGGTACGCCATCAGCGTGTGGGTACTGCTGGAAATGCTGCTGGTCAGCTTCGTCTTTGCCGCCATCCAGTACGCGGTGCTGCCCGCCGGGCAGTGGTCGTCCAGAGGACGGCTGGCGGCATGGGTGGTCTGCGCCAATGTGCTGTATATCGGCGCTTCCCTGGTATTCGGCTGGTTCCCCGGCGTCCCGCTCTGGGGGGATATCCTGCTGATCGCCATGCTGGAGTGCGGCCTGTTCGCCATCTGGTTCAGCGAGCAGGTGGCCTGCTGGCGGGACACCAGAGACCTGAACCGGAGCCTGCGGCGCTTCCAGAAGGAAGTCTAAAAACCGGCCCGGTTCAGAGCGCCGCACGGGCCAGCCTGGCCGCCGCGACAGCCAGCTGCTCCGCCGTGGGCTCCCAACCATAGAAATGGACCTCTATGACCCGCGCGCCGCTGCCCAGCAGGTATTCGTCCGCGGCCTCGCCGCCGGAGTAGAGCCGGTACATCCAGTCCGCGCCCTCCGGCGGCGTCTCCCGCCGGTACTCCCGTTCCTCATACCACTGGTCATATTGGCGGAGGTACTGCTCCACGCACCATTCATAGAGGACGGGCCACTTTACGTCCACGATCACATAGCGCAGCTCGGGGGCGTCCTCACCGTCCGGGAAGGCGTTCTGCCCGCCCACATACTTGCCCAGAAAGGGGCTGCTCTGGGCCTCCCACTCGCAGGAGTAGTGGGCGTAGTCTGTCTCCGTCAGATCCTCCACCCGCAGTGGGATGGGGTCATGGTAGATGTCCCAGGTCATGGTATGGCCGCCGGGGTATTCCGTGGTATAGGTCTCCGCCGGCTTCCGGCCGGGGCCCAGGTCCATGTGCAGGATCAGGAAGGTCATCCCGCCCGTCAGCAGAAAGGCCCCGAGAAAGGCGGCGGCCCAGGTAGCCGCCATACTGGCCCTGCGGGAGGCGCCCATGGACTTCATGGCGTGCTTGACTCCCATCACCGCCAGCAGCAGCAGCGCCGCACACCCCATACTCAGCAGGGCGACGGTCCCCATGCGTCGGTCCGCCAGTTCCATGAGCCACAGGATCAGGGCGACCAGCGTCACCGCCAGCAAGGCTTGGGAGACACGGCGGTAGGTCCCTTTGACGGGGACACAGGCGCCCCCGGCCTCCACTTCCCGCCGGGAGCGGCGGTACCACGCCCCGTAGCCCACTAGGTTCACCAGGGACGCCCCGATCACCAGCACCCATAAGAAGAGGCTCCCCAGGTCTGCCGAGTCAGAGAGCAGGTCCACCAGTCCCGCCAGACGGTCATGGGCGGCGGACCACAGCCGCATGACGATCTGGAGGAGTGCGATCAGGGCCAGCGCGATGCTGCCGGGCAGGAAGTTCTTCCGCATGGCCCGCCGTACCGTGCGCAGGCGGACGGTCTCATCGGTCTCGATGGGGGCCGCGTCCTCGTCCGCCGTGCAGAAGATCTGCATCTGGGCCCACCGGGCCACCGGGGTCCACCCCGCCTCCTCACAGTAGTCCAGATAGGTCTGCTGATCCGGGCCGGGGGCCGGGTCGAACTCCGACGCTCCCGGAAAGTAAGTCACCGCGTACCGCAGCCGCTGCGGCTCACAGCGGCGGTAGCGCCAGAACCAGGACGTGATCTTCTCCAGCTGCCAGCCTTTGGCCGCCATGGAAGCAAGATGCTTCTCGATCCCCGTGCTGTCGTAAAAGGCAAAGCTCTCCACCCGCCGTTTCCGCTCTCTCATACGTTTCCCTCCCCTTCTCCCCGGCAGCGCCGGTAATCTCCCGTCAGCGTCATCAGCCGCTGATACTCGTTCTCCAGGGCGTCCAGGCCCTGCCGCGTGATCTGGTAGCTCCTGCGGCGGCCGTCCACCCGGGTCTGGCGGATCATGCCCGCCCCCTCAAACTGCTCCAGCAGATTGTACAGCGTCCCCGGCCCCACCGTCACCCGGCCGCCCGTCATCTCCTGTATCCGGGCCATCACGTCCATGCCGCAGCACTCGGTCTGGAGGCAGAGGAGGATGTAGAACATCTGCTCGGTGAGAGTCTGGAATTTTTCCCGCGGCATAAGTTCTCCCCCCTTTATCGAATATCGATATTTTCTGTTTTCAGTATAATATCGAATATCGTTAATGTCAAGGGACAAAAACCCCGGAGCGCTTTTTCCGCGCTCCGGGGTCTTCTGATCGTTAAGCGGGTCATCCGGCGGCCGCCTGCCGCTCACAGCGCACCGTGATGCGGGAGCGGCCTCCCAGGGTGCAGGTGAAGAGGGTCAGGTCCCAGTCCCCTGTCACCATCTCCTCCACGTCGGCCGGGCCAAGCTGCTCCAGCTCGGTCACCGCGTAGGAGAACTGGTTCCCGTCCACATCGGTGAACACCACTTGGCTGCCGGGCTTCAGCCGCCGCAGGCGGCCGAAGTGCCGGGTGTAGTTATGGGCGGCGATGACCATGTCGTCCTGGTACACCGAGCCGGAATACCGGCAGGGAGAGAGCTTCAGGTCGGAGTAGCTCCAACCGCTCATCACCGGCAGGGACAGGTCCAGCGCCGGGATGGACAGACGGCCGATGTAGGTATGGCCGTCGATCTCCACGGTGGGCATCTCCATCTCCGGAGCCGCCACATAATCGGGCAGCGCCTCCGGAGGGGTGGCCTCCACCGTCTCCCGGATCTCCGCGTCCAGCTGGCGGACGGCACTGTCCGCCGCGGCGGCGGCGTGACCCTCGTCCCAGATGTTATAGGCCGTCAGACAGAGGGCCGCCGCAATCAGCAGCAGCCCTCCCATCATCGCGGGCCAGCCACGTTTATTCCTCATGGCTGCCGCTCCATTTTCTCTGTCTCGCCCAGCCCAGCAGGAAGAGTGCCATGCCGCTCACGGCCAGGATGGGCACCGGCCACCAGAGCTGTCCGGTCTGGGGGACCTCCTCCCCCGGCTCGCCGGGATTGGATGGGGTGCCCGGCGTGGAGGGATTCCCCGGTGCGGACGGGGTCGCCGGTCCGCCCGGCACTTCCGGTTCCTCTATAATGCCCGGCGTGGGGGTGGGCGCGGGTGTGGGCTGTCCCGGTTCGTCCGAAGGCTCCGGGGAGGGCGAGGGGCCTTCCGGTACCTCCGGCTCCTCAATATAGATGTTGGTCACCACAAAGGTGATGCCCTCCTGCGTGACAGATACGCCGTAGTGATCCGGGACCTCTTCCTCCACCACCTGCCACTGATAGCGGTCGCTGAGACCGGTCCAGGTGTACCGCCAGCTGTTGGCGGCGCTGAGCTCCACGGTGTCGTAGACCTTGCCGTCCTTCAGAAGCTGCACCTTCACGCTGGCAGGCCGGTCCTCGCCGTGGCCTTCGTCCTCCCAGACCTTGATCACCTTCCGCTGGACCTTATCGCCGCCGCCTCCCGGGCTGTCATAGGTGCGGTCATATTTGGGTGCGGTGGCCGCGTCGTAGTGCCACGCATCGGCGTCGTCCAGGCTGGGCAGGGAGATCAGGAAGGGCGTGGGGGTGTAGGTATAATTGCCCGCGGTGTGGCGGCTGCCGGTGACCAGATAGAGCCCGGTCTCCAGGCCGGTAAAGGTCAGCTTTCCGTCCGGATCGGTGCTGCCCTCCGCCAGGGGGGCGATCTCATCCCGGGCGGCATAGCCGGCCAGAGTCTCTGCCAGCGCCCGCCAGGCCGCGCTGTCCAGGCCGTCCCACACGACGGAGTAGTCCTTAAATTTCTCTGTTGGCGCGAAGTCCACGGTCTCCGACACCTCTGCCACCCGCCAGATCCGGAAGGTCACGCCGGAAAAGCCCGTGCCGTCCCGGCCGTACTCCAGCATCAAGGAGCACTCCCGCCCGGTGTCCACCCGGGTGTAAGCCGACGCGCTCCGCGGCAGGCAAAGGACACACAGCAGCAGACACAGCACGGCCGCCGCGCTCCGCCGGAATTCATATTTCATCTTCATTGGGATGATCCCTGCCTTTCCCAATCAGTTTTTCTTCTTTTTGCGGGTGCTCACCAGCAGCCACACCAGCAGGAGCAGCAGCAGCGGCACCGCCACCACGGGCGCCACCAGGATAGGGTCGATCTGCATGGCGTCGGCCGTCACACGGATGGAGGAAGCGCCGGACTGATTCTCGATCCGATGCCCCCGCACCAGCAGCCGGTGGGAGTTGACGCCGTAGGGCGTGCAAGTCACCAGCGTGCAGTAGTCCCGCTCCGGATCAATGGCCAGGTCCTCCACCTGATGGGGCTCCACGATGCGGATCTGGTCCACCTCATAGGTCAGCGTCTCGTCCAGCACCCGCAGAAGGAATACGTCCCCCTCCTTCAGCCGGTCCAGGTTGGTAAACAGCTTGGCCGAGGGCAGGCCCCGGTGGCCGGACAGGACGCAGTGGGTCCCCACCCCACCCACCGGAAGGGAGGAGCCCTGGATATGGCCTACGGCGATCTGCAGAACCGCCTCGTCGGTACCGTGGTAGATGGGGAGGGAGCACTTGATCTCCGGGATCTCGATATAGCCCATGACGCCGCTGCCCGCCACGTTCAGCAGGCTGTCGTACTCGGCCTGCTCCTCCCCGCTCATGGGGAGAAAGGGGTTGGCACGGCCCACCAGAGTCCGGTTGTAGTCCTCCGCGGCCTGCCAGAGATGTTCATAGGTGTTGTCGTCCAGCGCGGCCACCTCGCCGGCGTAAGTGGCAATGGCCCGGGACTGGTGAAAGGAGTTCCAGTAGTCGCTGACCGAAGGGTACAGCAGCAAGGACAGCCCTGTCAGAAAGACCAGTATTAAGAGGATGGTGGAGAGGTTTTTTCGCATACAGGGTTCTCCTTGCTGCTGCGGCCGGGGCGGCGGACCGCCCCGGCACAGCAGATGTTTCAGGTTTTCAGCCTATCGGCGGGAGGCTCAGCCCTCCGCGCCCATGCGCTTCTTGGTGATGAGCAGCACGGCCGCGCCGATGACCAGGATGGAGCCCACCACGTAGAAGATGGTGGTGCCCATGCCGCCGGTGGAGGGCAGCTCGGTGCCGGTCTGGTTGGTGACGGTCACGGTGTTGCTGTTGTTGGTGGTAACATTGTTTCCGTTCTGCTCGCCGCTGTTCCAGGTATAAGTCCAGGTGCAGTCAGTGGAGGTGGCATCAGCAGCAGGCGCAGCAAAGGCGATGGTCACGGTGATGGAGTCTTTCAGCAGGTTGTAGCCGGCGGGAGCCTTGATCTCGGTGATGGTATATTCACCAGCGGACAGGCCCTCAAAGCGGAGCACGCCGTCCGCGCCAACCACGCCGGTGGCCTTTACGGTTTCAGTAGTAGTCACAGGAGTAGTGGTAGTTCCCTTCGTATACTTAACAGTGGTGCTCTCGTACTTACTCTGGTCCATACCCTCGGTAGCGGGGTCATCAGTGGTATAGCTGCCGTCCTTCAGCTTCCAGTAGGTACCGTTTTCATCCACGGTGTAGACGTCCTTGGTGACCAGCACGATGTTGGTCTTTTCGCCGGTGATCTCGAACTCAGCGCCGGTCAGGCGGTTGCCCTCGGGATCCACCTTGATGATCTCGATATCAGTGACGTAAGTACGGGTCACGCTCTCGGGGGTCTCGCCGATGGGGCTGCCGGGACCGGGCTTATCACCGGGGTTACCACTTTCATCCGTGTTGGGGTTGTTGGAGTAGCTCAGAATGACCTTGTTGGGGTTGCCCTCAACGCCGATGACGGCATCCTTGTTCACGGTGGCGGAGTAGGTGATGGTGATGTCGGAACCGGTCTTTGCAAGAACAGTTTCACCATCCTTCAATTCCTTGTACTGGATGAAGTTCTTGAACACGATCTCGACTGAGGTAGTTCCGTCATCGTTAACCTTGGAA
The DNA here is from genome assembly GCF_052065415.1 of Pseudoflavonifractor sp. HCP28S3_F10. Classification (NCBI taxonomy): domain Bacteria; kingdom Bacillati; phylum Bacillota; class Clostridia; order Eubacteriales; family Oscillospiraceae; genus Pseudoflavonifractor; species Pseudoflavonifractor sp. HCP28S3_F10. Next base: position 14,827 of record NZ_JBQHUB010000025.1, read on the forward strand.
TCCACGGTGTAATCAGTGCCCTTCTCCAGGGTCTTAGAACCCACAGTGATGGCCACATCATCCTTGAAGGTCAGGCCCTTGGACAGGGTATCGTTGACCACGAAGTAGTACTTGGTGTAGCCGGTCATGTCGGGCACCTTGGAGGTGACCTTGTAGGGGACCTTGTCGCCCACAGCGGCGTTGTTGTACTTCACGTCGCCGGTGGTGTCATTGTCGGTGTCCTTCGTGCCGTCAATGTTCTTGTCGATGCTGGGCTTGTCGGCCTTGATGGTGACAGAAGGATTGGGGTTGGTGGTGTCCAGGATCAGAGCGGAAATAGGCTTCGCCGCACCTACATCTTCAACTACGTAGTAGCCCAGGGGCAGGTTGCCGATGGTGACGGACTTAGCACCATCAGGGGCAGTAGCGGTGCCCGGAGTGATATTCGCGGCCTTGGCGGCAGCCAGAGCGTCCGCGGCAAAGGCAAACAGATCGGTCTCAGCTTTAATCTTGGCGACCACCTGGGCGTCAAAGTCGCCCTCGTTACCGCTCAGCTTGTAGCGGGTCTTGTAGAACTCTTTCAGCTCGGCAGGTACGGTGTAGACCACGCTGGCGGGAGTCGTGACAGCACCCTCCCCGTCCTTGACTTCATCGGTATAGCTCTTTACGTCCAGGATCTTATAGGCGTTGAAGGTCTTGCCCGCCACGGACACGTTGTCGGCGTCTTTGATGGTAATGGATCCGTTCGCTCCCGCCGCCATCGCGGGGATGGCCAGGGCGGCCAGCATGACCAGGGTCAGCAGTACGCTGGCGATTCGCTTCATGTTTTTCATACAGTTCATCCTTTCGTCTTTTCTTGCGCGGGGGTTCGGTCTGCCTATGGTCGGGGATATTGGGATACCCCCTTTCGATGCTGTGTCTCTCTCTTTTTATACAGCAGGCAGGCCGCCGCCATCAGGCCCAGGCCGCCCAACGTATACCAGTGAGTGCCCATCCCGCCGGTCTGCGGGAGCTCATAGAAGGGAGTGTTGACGAAGTCGCCCGTGGCTACCTCTCCAGTCTCAATCGTTCCTTTGAAGATATATCCCTCGGCATCGTTGACCGTGGTCTTGTAGCCCTCGGTGCTCACCTCCGTCACCTTGAAATAGGTCCCGGCGGGCAAGCCCTTAATGAGGGCTGTCTCGCCGTTCTTCAGCTTGATGACGCCGCCGCTTTTGACGGTTCCATAGCCCGCTACGGTACCATTTTCCGTTCTCTCATAGCTGTAAGTACCATTCAGCGGGCTGCCGTTTGCACCCGTCAGCAGCTCCACCTTAAACTCATACTCCACATCGCCCAGGCCTGCGGCGTCGCCGCCCAGGGTCTTGCCGATCTGCAGCTGGCCGATATCCCGCTCCGTGGTGGCGCTGGACACGCTGGGCAGGGTGAAGCTCATGTAGCAGGTGGAGCCGGACGCGCCGCGCTCGGTGTAGAAGAAGGACAGCGTGTGCTGGCCGGAGGAACCCACCGGCAGGTAATCCCGCAGGTTCACGAACTCGCCGATGGAGCTGTGGACGCCGCCGATATCGCAGATCAGCTGGCCGTCCAGAAACACCCACAGGTCATCGTCGCCGAAGAAGGTGTACTCCAGCGGGCCCACGTAGTCCTCCGTCAGACTGAAGCTCAGAGCAAAGTTCATGCCGAAGAACCAGTTGTGGGCATTGCCGTCGTCACTTGCAGGGAAATTAGCGGCAAGATCGCTCCAATTATAATCATTTGTCTCCACAAACCCCTGGAAGCTGCCGGGACTGCCGTATTTTCCCCACAGAGCGTCTGTCCTGCCTACGGCCTGGTCCATGGGCCAGAAGTTGTTGGTGAAGATATGAGTGTGAGTGGTACCGCTGGTCGGCGAGGGATTGAAAAAGTACTGCAAACCGCCGAGGGTGTTGCTCTGACCATTAGAGTTTTTCAGCGTGGCGCCGCTGAGGGTGTAAGTATCGCCCACTCGGTCAAAGGTCAAAGAGCTTCCGGTATAGGTCTGCTTGCCGGTGGCATCACCGTCATTAAACAGGTTGGGGGCCACGATCCAGTCACTGTACTTGATGGTGCCGTCACTGTTCAGACTGTCGACCAAACCAAAGGTAGCGCCATCATATTTTTCATTTTTATTGTGGTCATATTTATTCAATGTGCACCCATCAAATAAATAACCCGACATACCGGTACCGCAGTTGGCATTGCCGAATGCGAAAATATCACAGCCAGAGCGCCAGGTTCTCCCTTCCGGACTGGTACCGTAGTTACTCTCACTATTGATACCTGTGATACCGGTACGCCAACGGCCGTCAGAGTTCTGTCCGCTGGAAATATTGTAGTCGTAGAACGTGGTGCCGTTGTAATAGTCGCCTTTGCTGGAATCGGACACCAGGCGGATCACCGCGCCGTCGTTGATGAGTATGGTCTTCTCCCCTGCCTGACCGGCCTCGTTGGTAAAGGTGATGTCCGCACTGTAGGTGTAGATCTCCCAGTCAGCCCGGTTGGTACTGGAAGCGCTCTTTCCGGGCTTGAGCACCCAGATCTCCTTCAGCGTGTAGCTCTCGTTGTCCTTGAGCTTGTTGAAGTAGTACAGCCCCGGCGATTCCTCATAGCGGAACGTGCCGTCCGCATACATCCGGGTCAACTCAGTAGTGGTCTTGACCTGGTAGAGCTCCGTGGCAACACCGGCATTCTGGTCAGTATTCCGGCCAATACCCTCCAAATAGATCTTCCGGGTGGCCATGCTGCCGCCGTTGGTGGGCAGAATACCTCCAGACGTGTCGATGACCTTCAGAGGATTGCTGCCGCTGGTGGCAAACCGGGGAATATTGGCGTAATACTGCACAGTGAAGCCCGGGTTGGCCTTAGTGGCCGTCACCTCAATGGGCTGGGTGATGTTTTTGATGGTGAAGGTGGTGTTGCCGCCCGCCTGGGTGCTCTCCACTTCCACCGGTTCCCCGTTCACGCCCCGGCAGCTCCAGAGCACGCCGTCGGCGTTGCGCACGGTAACAGTGACCTCGCCGCCGTTCAGTGCATACTGTGGTACCATCCCGCTGAGCTCACCGTCGGAGTAGACGGAATGGGTATCGTCCACCACCCTGACGGACCAGAAACGGTTGCCGGACATCTCCTGGCTGCCGGCAGTGTACTGACTGGGGATCTTCCCCTGGAACGCCGCCGGGTTATCAGGAAGGTAATAAACGCTGTAATCAATATCGCCGCTTGTCACGTAGCTCAGGCCAATGGCCCAGGAGCCGTCGGAAAGCCGCTCTCCGCCGCCGTCTGTCCAGAATTCTTTTTCCAAATCATACCTGCCGAGCTGATGCGCCAGTACGCTGGTACCGCCCACCGTACTGGAATACAGGGCAGACCGGAAACCGAAGGGCGCCAGCACGCTCTCTGCCTGGGAAGAGGTGATGAAGTGGCGATAATTGTCACTCGATTTCAACAAATCCGGGTTTTTGTAATACGGCGTGGCGGTGCCCACATTCTGCCACTGGCCATCCAGGAACACCATGAAGTAAACGGTCTTGTTGACCCTCTCACCCAAATGATCAGCCACCGGCATAACGCGCAGCTTCCGGGTGACGTTGGTAAGGCTGAATGTGACGGTCCCGTCGCCATGATCTGTACCGCCGGCAACGGTCCCCCATCCATCATCCACACACTGCCACACAGCGCCGCTGTTTTCAGGCAGGGCTTTTACGGTGACTTCGGCGTTCCCACCGGTCCGAATGGTCTGGGTCCCGGGGATGGCATCCCCCTCCGCATAGGCCAGATGGTTCGGGTCGTAGACAGAGACGGTGTAGAACTCACTGCCGCCGATCCCCACAGAGCCCAGCGTACTGCTCAATTTGTTGTTGGTATTGGCAGGCAGGAAATACACGTTGTAGCCAGAGGCAGGATCCGCATTTCTGGCCAGCGGGATCAGCGCCGCGTTTCTCTTGGCTGGATCGGTATAAGACTGTGTATCGCAGTGCAGATTGGCATCCTTATCCGTTTCCTTCCGCTGATAGGCGATCTGCAGGGCCGCGTTGGCCGCACTGGGGTCGAAGCCGTAAGCGCCCAGTATAGAAGCTGCCTGATCAACGGTGATGCAGTCGCGGTTCGTATTTTTCCAGCCAGCGGCATCAGCAGGGGCGTACCAGCCGGTCTTGGTGGCGCCCACACAGGTCCATGCCCCGTCGATATAGACGTAGTAGTCCACCGGCAGGCTGTTGAGGCCCACATCCGCAGCATTGGCCACCGCGCGCGTCACCAGATTGCCCACCACGGAGAAGCTGCTCTGGGTGTGGGTAAAGCTGGTGCTGCCCTCTGCCGGACATTCCGTCTCCGCGTCCAGCAGTTCCGTTCCTTCCTCCGCAAAGTGGATGGACTGGCAATTGACTTCCTCGCCGGTCTCCACCGGCTCGTCATAGGTAATGGTCACGGACACGGGGGCCGCCGGCTCCACTGTCTCGCCGTCCAGCAGAAATTGGATGTCGAAGAACCGGGCAAAGAGCACCTGCTCCGCCGTCTCCGCCTGCCGGTCCGCCAGAGCGGCCACTGTCTGGTCATAGCAGGTCCGGTATTCCTCACTGTCAGGAAGAATCTCGCGCACTTCCAGCGTCACGCCCTCCGGCAGAGCCGCGTCATCCCCGAAGGCGACGCTGACTGTATAATCCCCGCCGGTATGGGTCAGCTCATGCAAAGCCGGTCCCTCTGCCGTCAGACAGGAAGCATCATGGCTGTGCTCCTCCTGAACGCAGGTCAGGTTCCCATCCGCATCATAACAGTCCGCGCCGTGGGTATGCTCCTCCAGACCGCAGAGATACTCCGGCACGGGGCTCTCCGCTGCCGTCAGGCAGGAATCGTCATGGGTATGCTCTTCCTGAACGCAGGTCAGGTTTCCGTCCGCATCATAACAGTCCGCGCCGTGGGTATGCTCCTCCAGACCGCAGACATATTCCGGCGCGCTCTGCCCGCCGGAAGCGGGGGCGCCCCCGCTGTCTGTACCGCCGCCCTCTGCATCGGACCAGCAGTCCTCCGTATGGATGTGCTCTTCCAGCGTACAGACCAGCACCTGCACTTCTTCCCCATCACCCTCGGGTGTGATAAAGCACGCATCGGTGTGCTGATGCTCCAGCACCTCCGGCTTTCCGCAGATCAGGGGGCCTTCCGCCTCCTCAGATGCCCCGTCAGCCGGTTCATCCGTCTCTCCGCGGCACTCCTCGGTATGGGTATGGAGCTCCACTTCCTCCATATCGCAGACCAGCGTCCGCTGTGTCTCATAACAGGAGTCGTCGTGGATGTGTCCCTCGGTCTCATCCAGGTCACAGATCAGGGTGCCATCCGCGTCATAGCAGTCCTCCTCATGGATATGAGGCTCCTCCTCTTCCAAGCCGCAGACGAGCATCTGCTCATCCTCATAGCAGGATTCGTCGTGGACATGCTCCTCGATCTCAGGCAGCGTACAGATCAGGTCCCCGTCCGCGTCATAGCAGCGCTCATCATGGGTGTGTACCACAAAATCGGCGTATCCGCAGATCAGATTCCCGTCCTCATCCCGGCAGTCCTCCGTGTGCTGGTGGATGCCCAGCGTCTCCGGAGAACAGTTCAGGACCGGCTGCGGAGCAAGGAGCCTTGTCTCATAGCACTCGCCGCCGTGCTGATGCTCCTCCAGTCCGCACCGGGGCGTCCGCTCCATGGTGATGGCCGGAAGGATCAGCATATATGTGGTGACAAACACCACCACAGCGGCCAGAACAAGCACGATCCGCTGCCAGTTCTGACGCCGGTTTTGTTGATTCAGAAAGTCCGCAGCCTGCCGCTGCATTGCAGCATTCATAGTATCCCCTTCTCTCTCAAGGACAGTTTCCTATGAGCTTATCGGCCCACCGCACCCAGTGCGGACAGGGGCCATACACGGAAAACGATCTTTCCCACCACCTGCTCCTGGGCCACGCAGCCCACGGCCGTGCTGCGGCTGTCCACCGATGTGGAACGGTGGTCTCCCATCACAAAGCACCGTCCGTCCGGCACCTGGTAGGGCAGTTCGATATCGCATTCGCCCAGGGCCGGTTCTTTGACATAGGGCTCGTCCAGCGGCCGGCCGTTGACCGACACAGCGCCGTTCTCGTCGATATCCACCCACTCGCCCGCCTGGGCAATGACCCGTTTGACCAGAATCTTGTTGTTGTAATAGAACGCGATCAGGTCGCCGCTCTCGAACCGGGACCCCTTGACCGAGATCACGATATCCCCGTCGTGGAGCGTGTCGGCCATGGAGGAGCCATAAATCTGCAGCACCGGCAGCAAAAGCACGGCCACCAGCACGGCCGCAGCGGCCACCGTGATCAGCGAGTAGATGGTGCTGCGCAGGACCCTGCCATAGCGGCGGCGGTATTTCTCCCGCCCCAGTTCCGCCTCCAGCTGTTCCCGGGTGGGGGCGTCATTGATCTGCCTTTTTTTCGTCATCCCTGCATCTGCCCCGGCTTATGCATGGCCAGCAGTTCCCGCAGCCCGGCGTGGGCCGCATAAAAGTCCTCCAGCTTCCGGGAGACTTCCTGCCAGTAGGACTCGGCCTCCTGCCGCGCCTGGGCAGTCACACGGTCGTGCTCCTCCCGTGCTTCCGCCTCCAGGGTCCGGCATTTCTCCTCCGTCTCCCGCTCCATGCTGCGGCATTTCTCCTCCGCCTCGGCAATGCGCCGCTCCGCACGGGCCCGGCTCTCCTGTTCCAGCTGGGCACAGACCGACTCCTGCCTGCCGCTCATCTCCCGGATATTCTCCAGATACTGCTCTGCGGCGGTCTGGGCCGCGTCAAACACACCGTTGAGGCGCAAAGATGCCTCAGCGATAGAGCCCGCCTCCTGAAGGCAGATTTGGCGCTCCTCAAGTCTGCCGCGCAGCTTGCTCAGCTCCGCCTGCAATTCTTCATTCTTCCTGCTCTGGTCGATCAGCAGCTCCAAAAGCTCTTCCCGTCTCAGCTTTCTCAGGTCTTTATCCGTCATATTTTCATCCCCGTATCTCAACATGATTGCCGCAGGCGGTCTTTACCGCCCGCGCCGGCGGAGCTTACAGCTTCAGCGCCTTTGTGGGACATCCCTCCACGCATTTCCCGCAGAGGATGCACTCGGTCCCGTTCTCCCGGCTTCTCGCGTTGGTGGTCACATCCACATCCATGGGACAGACCCTTTTACACATACCGCAGGAGATGCATTTTTCCGTGTCCACCGTCACACGGATACGTGCAAAATAGCTGGCCGGCTTTAAAAATACCGTCACCGGGCACACATATTTGCAGAATGCCCGGTTATCTTTGAGTGCCGCTGCCAGAATGATCCCCACCGCGTAATAGATGATATTGCCGGCCACAAAGCTCCGGAACATGACCGTTTCCAGATCCGGTATCCGAAACAGGAACAGCCCGGCCACGAAAAACAGCGAGCCGCAGAACACGATGTACCGTATGTATCCGAGCTTTTTCCGGGGGCCCTGGGGCGTCCGGTAGGGCAGCAGGTCGAAGACCATGGCGCTCCAGCAGGCGTATCCGCACCAGCCCCTGCCAAAGAAAAGAGGCCCGGCGATCTTGGCTACGGCATAGTGGATGGTGGCTGCCTCAAATACTCCCGAAAAGAGGTAAAACCAGAATCCCTCGATCTGCATATTTTCCCGGCAGATCAGGCCCAGGTACACCAGCATATACAGTCCCACGCTGAACTGGACCACCAGCCGGGCGTACCTGTAATGCCGGATATACAGCACCAGGCCCAGGGCAATGCATCCGCCGATATAGGTGAAGTTGAAAAAATAGAAGATATTTCCCAGCCACAGCCACAGCCCAACGGCAATGCTCTCAAAGGCCATAAACATCACCAGAGGCGCGGCATACTTTTTTTGTTCCTTCATTTCCGCCCTATTCCCGGGTACAGGTTACATTTTTTGTTTTGCCCGTACATTTTCTGTTTATTATGTATCTTTTCCAACATTTTAACTCAAAAATCGACTGTTTTTAAGTGTTTTTATTATATCTCCGTCATCTTGGTAAATCAATGTTTAAATAAGCGTCTTCATCATTTTTTACAATTTTACCGTTTTTCCATTTTCCAGGGCCACAAGTTAAAACGCGTTGGTCAGGCATAAAATGAAATAGAATATGCTGCTTACCTTTCCTTCTCGGTCTGGGCATAACAAAACCTCCTCATTTTTCCGAAAATACGGTGGCCGCCTTGGCTTGAAAAATGAGGAGGTTTGTCAATTTCTCACTTTTATTCTGCAACTTTTTCAATAGAAAAACGGAAAATTTTTATGATTTTATCTGAAAGTCAGAACAATTTTACTCCCATTCTATTGTGGCGGGGGGCTTGGACGTGATGTCGTACACGATGCGGTTGATGCCTGGCACCTCGTTGACGATGCGCACGCTGATACGGTCCAGCAGGTCATAGGGCATCCGGGCCCAGTCCGCGGTCATGAAGTCGCTGGTGGTGACGGCCCGCAGGGCCAGGGTATAGTCGTAGGTGCGGCCGTCGCCCATGACGCCCACGCTGCGGGTGTTGGTCAGCACCACGAAATACTGGCTCAAATTCCGGTCCTCTCCCGCCCGGGCGATCTCGGAGCGGAAGATGAAGTCGGCCTCCCGCAGGGTATCGGCCTTCTGCTTGGTCACCTCGCCGATGATGCGGATGGCAAGACCGGGGCCGGGGAAGGGCTGGCGCATGACCAGGTACTCGGGCAGGCCCAGTTCCCGGCCCAGCGCCCGGACTTCGTCCTTGAACAGCAGGTCCAGCGGCTCCAGCACGCCCTTGAACCGGGCCACCACCTCGGGGGGCAGCAGGCGGTTGTGGTGACTCTTGATCACGTCAGCGTCTCCCTTGCCCGACTCGATGACGTCGGGGTAGATGGTGCCCTGGGCCAGGAAATCCTGCTTGGTGATGCGGAACTTGTCCGCCTCGTCCCGGAACACATAGCCGAACTCGGCGCCGATAATCTTCCGCTTCTCCTGAGGATCGCTGACGCCGGCGAGCTTGGACAGGAAGCGCTCTTCCGCGTCCACCCGCACGAAGTTCACGTCCCACTTGGAGAAGGCCCGCTCCACCTCGTCGCCCTCGTTCTTGCGCATCAGGCCGTGGTCCACAAAGACGCAGGTCAGCCGGTCGCCGATGGCCTCGGCCAGCAGGGCCGCCAGCACCGAGGAGTCCACGCCGCCGGAGAGGGCCAGCAGCACCCGGCCCTCGGGGCCGATCTCCTCCCGCAGCCGGGCTACGGTGGACTTACAGAAGTCGCCCATGGTCCAGTCGCCCACGGCGCCGCACACCCCGAAGAGGAAGTTGCGGATCATGTCGGAGCCGTTCTGGGTGTGGTTGACCTCCGGGTGGTACTGTACGCCGTAGAAGCCCCGCTTCTCATCGGCAATGGCCACGTTGGGGCAGTTGTCGCTGTGGGCCACCAGGGCGAAGCCCTCAGGCACCTTCTCCATATAGTCGCTGTGGCTCATCCAGGAGATGCCCTGCTCGGGCAGGCCCCGGAAGAGCTTGCAGGAGGTATCATAATAGGTGTCCGTCTTTCCGTACTCCCGGGCCGTGTCCTCCTGGGCGGGGACCACCCGGCCGCCCAGCGTGTGGGCCATGAGCTGGCAGCCGTAGCAGATCCCCAGTACGGGAAGGCCCAGCTCAAAGATGGCGGGATCCACATGAGGGGCCGCCTCGTCATACACCGAATTGGGCCCGCCGGTGAAGATGAAGCCGATGGGGTCCATGGCTTTCAGTTCGGCCAGAGGCGTGGTATAGGGCTTGACCTCGCAGTACACGCCGCACTCGCGGACGCGGCGGGCGATGAGCTGGTTGTACTGACCGCCGAAGTCCAGTACGATCACGAGCTGATGGGACATATGCATTTCCCCTTTGTTCAGAATAGAGCTCCGCCGGCCGCAGCGCGGCCGATCCAATGGAACCTATTTTATCCCAAACGGGACCCGGTGACAATATCCCTTCCCACTCTTTTTTCTTCCTCCGAACATTTTGGCGGCTTGCGCAAAGGGCGGCGGCATAAAGCCTGCTCCCCCGGTCATACTGATAGGGAACATGCCGCCCGGGCGGCCGCCGGACGGATCATAAAGGAGGTCGTGGTCTTTGGTCATCGCCTTTCTGCGTACCATCATTCTGTATCTTCTCATCATTGCCGGCATCCGTCTCATGGGTAAGCGCCAGATTGGTGAACTGGAACCTTCCGAGCTGGTGTTTGCCCTCATCATCGCGGACCTGGCCGCCGTCCCCATGCAGGACCTGGGCATCCCCCTGCTCTCCGGCGCGGTGCCCATCCTCACGCTGCTGGCCCTTACCATGGTCCTCTCTGTACTCAATATGAAAAGTCTCCGCCTGCGCGCCCTGCTCTGCGGCCGTCCCAGTGTGGTGGTGGAAAACGGCCGGGTCATGGAACGGGAGCTCCGCCGCAACCGGGTGACCCTGGACGAGCTCATGGAGGAGCTCCGCCTCAAGGGGGTCACCGACCTGAACACTGTCCGGTACGCCATTCTGGAGACCAACGGCCAGCTCTCCGTGCTGCTGCAGGCGGCCGAGCAGCCCCCTACCGCCCGGCAGATGGGCCGGACCGTGGAGGAGCCCGGCCTTCCCCTTCCCATCATCAACGATGGCCGGGTGGTGGAGCACAACCTGCAGCTGCGGGGCCTGAGCCGGGAATGGCTGCGGTGGCAGATGGCGGAGCACAGTGTGTCCCGGGCGGAAGACGTGTTCCTTCTCTCGGTGGACGAGCTGGGACGGGTCTATTTTGTGGCAAAGGAGGGACGCGGGGCATGAAGCGGCTTTGGTTTGCGCTGGCCGTTCTGCTGTTTCTTCTGTCTGCCGCCCTCTGCAACGCCAGGTATCTGGACCGGTTCACTGCGGACCTGGCCGGGCGGCTCCTCCAGGCCGAGGTGCTGGCTGCGGAGGAGCGGTGGGAAGGGGCCGAGACTCTGGTCTGTTCCGCCCGCTCGGACTGGGCGGAGCGGAGCGCCTATCTCCACGTGGTCCTGTGCCACAGCGATGCGGATCAGATCCAGATCGGCTTTGAGGAAACGCTCCGCCTGCTGCGCTGTCGGGAGGAGGGTGAATATGCCGCGGCCTCCGCCCGCCTGGAGGCTCAGCTCCGGCTGGTGGCGGAAGCGGAGCGGCTCACCCTCGAAAATCTCTTCTGAAAGCAGCGATTGCACGCTTCGTTTTACCTGAATGTCCGTTCTCCCACCCCGGAAGGACGGTAAAAGGACCGGAAACGCAGGCTCCTCCCGCGTCTCCGGTCCTTTTGTCTGTCAACTGTTTTTTTCTTTTTCCAGCGAAGGGCCATAGCGCCGCTCGATCTCTCCAATGACCATATCCAGGCACAGTGCGAAATAGGCGTCCAGATCCACCCCGTCTCCGTTGAGGTACTGCATGGAGACTCCCATCATCATGGAGACCAGGCTGAAAGCCAGATTTTTAGCGTACTCCGGGTCCATATCCGGATAAAATTCCAAAAAGCTCTGGATCAGATGCTCCCTCCAGTGGTCAAAAGAGGTACCGAAAAGCCTCTTCACCGTATCGTCCGACTGACCCAGGAGCCAATAGTCAAACTGCACCTTGTCATACCGGGGATCCTGCAGGATAAAGTCCCGCTTCTGCCGGAAAAACACCTCCAGCCGCTCCCGCAGGTTCCGGGCCGGCCGGTCCATGACAGCTTCGCGCTTGCCGTCGAACCGGTCCTGTATCTCGGACAAAAGCGCCAGCAGCAGATCCTGCTTGGTCTTGAAATGGTAGTGAAGGTTGGAGGACGCCATCCCGGCCTCCTCTGCGATCAGATGCATCCGCGTCCCGCTGATGGAGTGCTTGGCCATCACATTGAGCGCCGCATCCAAGATCCGCTGTTCCTGAGGCGTATAAGACACACTGCTCCCTCTTTTCCCGCAAAGGACGTCAAGGTCCCCCGCTTCTATAAATCGTATCTGCCGACCCGGCCCAGAGGCACCGGCTTGAGACATTAGACATTATATTTTATTATTATAGGTAGAAATCTGTCTGATTGCAAGCAGAAGGTGGTCTCTTCCCGTATTCAGTCACTATTCACAAAGCAGCATGTCTTTTCTTGGCCGCCCGGTTCACAAAAAGCGCGATCTGTCCTGCGGCAAAAAGAGCGCGGCCCAACTGTACGGGCCGCGCCTTGTTCCATATATCCGCTCTATTTCTCCTGCAGCAGCTTGTTCAGTTCCTCCATAAAGGTGCTGATATCCTGGAACTGCCGGTAGACCGAGGCAAAACGCACATAAGCGACCTCGTCCACCTTCCTCAGCCGCTCCATCACCATCTCTCCGATACGGGTGGAGGTGACCTCCTGGTCCATGGAGTTCTGAAGGGTCTGCTCGATCTCGTTGGCGATGCTCTCCAGCCTGTCAAATGGGACCGGGCGCTTCTCACAGGCCCGGAGCATACCATTGAGCAGCTTGCTCTTGTCAAAGGTCTGGCTGCTCCCGTCCTTTTTGATGACCACAAGCGGCAGGCTCTCCATGGTCTCATACGTGGTGAAGCGTCTATGGCATACCAGGCACTCCCGCCGCCGGCGGATGCTGCTGCCCTCGTCCGAGGGCCGGGAATCCACGACCTTGCTCTCCGGATTGGCGCAATACGGACATCTCATGGCAGATACCTCCCCAATGATTCGTTCTCTTTCTATCCTCCGGCAGCGGGCTGTATCCCGCCCCTGCAGATCCATTCAATGCCGGTTTTTCCCTGTTTCCTTCCGGGGCAAATGGAAATGGCCGAAAAAGTATAATACCTGTTTTGTATTTATTATTATAGCATGTTTTTTTCATTTTGTATCCTGCTTTTTTGTCAGGTATGGAACGATCTTCTTTTGGGTAAACTAGGAGCGTTGAAAAGGAGGTGAACCATATGCAGGGCAATTATGACGAGATCCGCAAGGCCAACCGCGAGAGCCGCAGCAAGGCCTCCCAGTCCGGCAGCCAGAACAAGGCGCAGAACGGTGCCGAGAACAAGGCGCAGAGCGGAACCGAGAACAAGAAGCAGAGCGGTCAGGCTCAGAACAAAAGCAACTCCAACAGCAAATTCTGATGTCCACCGGAAAAGGACCACTGATGTGCCATCAGCGGTCCTTTTTCTTTGCTTTCCTCTGTCATCCCGGAATGTCAGGAATATTGTCAAAATTCTTTTCACTTTCCTATTGACATTCCAATATATTTTGGTATAATAAATCCTGCGCTCACGAGAGCGGAAAAAGATAGCGGGTTTGTGTAAGGGTAGCACAGCAGACTCTGACTCTGTATGTGAGGGTTCGAATCCTTCACCCGCTGCCATAAAAAGTCCTGAAATCCCAAGGGTTTCAGGACTTTTTTCTGCGTTTTGACCCTTACTTTGACCCTTACGAGATTTTTTAACGATCTTTTGGGCAGGGCGTAAAAGCTAACAAAGTCCCTCAATATACCGCTGCATCCGGTTGGCACTATCCTCTTTCATACGTTCCGAAACATGACCATAGACATCCAGCGTGAAGGCCGCTGTCGCATGCCCCAGATTTCCCTGCACCGTTTTGACATCATCTCCGTTTTGGAGCGACAGGACGGCGTAGGTATGCCCTTACGGTATAATTACGACAAACCGGAAAAGCCCCGTAGAATCAAGGGTTTTGAGGTTTTCAGTCTGGTTTTTTCATCCTTTTCCAAACCGAAAAATCATACTGAAATAAGTCGAATTATAGGAGGTGTTTCATTAACGACAAATGAATAGCAGAAAGGAACTCAAAGCCTTTTGATTTCAAACACAGTAGAATATTGGATTTATGCGAAGCCGTCACTTGTTTCAAGTGGCGGCTTTTGTCATTTCCAGGACTGCTGTGCAGGCACATGACAACACCAATCAGAAACGAGGTGATTGTTATGAACACGCAAATCATCGCCATCGCCAACCAGAAAGGCGGCGTCGGCAAGACAACGACCTGTGAAAACCTGGGTGTTGGATTGGCGCAGGCCGGGAAGAAAGTGCTGCTGATTGACGGGGACCCACAAGGCAGCCTGACTATCAGCCTGGGCCACCCCCAGCCGGACAAGCTGCCCTTTACCCTGTCCGACGCGATGGGCCGTATCCTGATGGACGAGCCGTTGCGCCCCGGTGAGGGTATCCTGCACCACCCGGAAGGCGTTGACCTGATGCCCGCCGACATCCAGCTCTCCGGCATGGAGGTCTCTCTGGTGAATGCCATGAGCCGTGAGACCATCCTTCGGCAGTATCTGGACACGCTGAAGGGACAGTATTCCCATATCCTGATTGACTGCCAGCCATCCCTGGGTATGCTTACGGTCAACGCTCTGGCAGCCGCCAACAGGATCATCATCCCCGTCCAGGCGGAGTATTTGCCCGCCAAGGGCCTGGAACAGCTGCTCTCCACGGTAAGTAAGGTAAAGCGGCAAATCAACCCCAAGCTCCAAATCGACGGCATCCTGCTGACAATGGTGGACAACCGCACCAACTTTGCTAAGGAAATCGCCGCCCTGCTGCGAGAGACCTACGGCAGCAAAATCAAGGTGTTCGGCACCGAGATTCCCCATTCCGTCCGGGCAAAGGAAATCAGTGCCGAGGGCAAGAGTATCTTTGCCCATGACCCCAATGGCAAGGTGGCCGAGAGGTACAAAAGTCTGACGAAGGAGGTATTGAAGCTTGAAAAGCAGCGCGAAAAAAGTAGAGCTGGCTCCATACGATGACTTGTTTTCCACCGAAGAAAGCCGCCAGGATGCCAAGCTGGAAAAAGTACGGGAAATCCCGCTGTCTGAGCTGCATCCTTTCAAGAACCATCCCTTCAAAGTCAAGGATGACGAGGCTATGCTGGAGACCGCCGACAGTGTGCGGCAGTACGGTATTCTGGTTCCGGCGATTGCCCGGCCGGACCCGGAGGGCGGATATGAGCTGGTAGCCGGACACAGGCGGCACAGGGCCAGTGAACTGGCTGAGAAAGAAACCATGCCTGTCATTGTCCGAGACCTGGACGATGATGCCGCCACCATCATCATGGTGGACAGCAACTTACAGCGGGAAAGTCTGCTCCCCAGCGAGCGAGCCTTTGCCTACAAAATGAAGCTGGAGGCAATGAAGCATCAAGGTGCGCGTGGCGATTTAACTTCGTCCCAAGTTGGGACGAAGTTGCGGGCAGATGAATTGTTGGCGCAGCAGGCCGGTTCGAGTAGGAACCAGGTGCAACGCTATATCCGTCTGACAGAGCTGATCCCTGAACTGCTGGATATGGTCGATGAACGAAAAATCGCTCTCAACCCGGCTTATGAGCTGTCCTTTCTCAAAAAAGAGGAACAGCGGGACTTGCTGGACGCGATGGACAGCGAACAGTCTACCCCTTCTCTCTCCCAGGCACAGCGGCTCAAAAAATACAGCCAGGAAGGGCATCTGACCCTCGATATGATGCGCGTCATCATGGGCGAAGAAAAGAAAAGCGATCTGGACCGGGTAACTTTCACATCCGACACCCTGCGGAAGTATTTTCCCAAGAGCTACACGCCCCAGCGGATGCAGGAAACCATTATCAAACTGTTGGAGGCGTGGCAGAAGAAGCGCCAGAGAGAGCAGGAACGATGAAAGGAGCCGCCTATGAGGGATATTTCAGCCCGTGAGCTGAAAGGACACAACATTCTCGCCGTGGAGCGTTTTCAGGACAACACCCGCTGGATGATCGAGTTTTCTGTTCAGCGTCCCTGTTCCTACGGCAGCCCCGGCGATGAAATGCGGCTGTTTCTCACGGAGGACGGGTATCAGGCCGCTCTTCACAGCCAGAAGCGCCGGGAAATCAAAATTAAGCGGTATGCCCGTATCATTGAGGGCCATGTCCTCGACTTCAAGCCGGACAAGCGCCGTCGCCACCCGTAACCCCATCATCACTACGAAAGGAAAGGAATGAATATGTGTACTGTCCAGAGCATCAAAGATGCCATCCGGGAAAACTGTCAGTCCCAGCATGATATGGAATCCACCGACATTGACCAGGTTTTGCAGGCCCTCCCGTTTTCGGAGCATGATTCGCCGTTCAGTCAGCCGCCGAAGCATAAGCGTCCCTACCGGCCCTGGCAGAACAACAAAAACAGCTGAAGCCACAGTCTTTTTACGAAAGATTGTGGCTTTTTTCATGCCCTGAAACAAGAAAGGAGTGAGGTCAATGGCCGTATTTCGCATTGAGCGAACCAGAGATTATACCGTTATGAGCAACCATCACCTGCGAAACGAAAAATTGTCCCTCAAGGCCAAGGGACTGCTTTCCATGATGCTGTCCTTGCCGGAGGATTGGAACTATACCACCAGAGGACTTGCGAAAATCTGCAAGGAGGGCGTGGACGCCATCGGCGGTGCGCTGCGCGAGCTGGAAACTGCCGGGTACATTGTCCGCCATCAGATGAGGGACCGGCAGGGCCGGATCAGCGACACCGAGTATGTCATCTACGAGCAGCCACAGCCGAAGAACCCGGATACGCCCCAGCCGGATACGGATTCACCAGATACGGAAAACCCGTATCTGGAGAAACCGGATACGGAAAAGCCCGCAGAATTAAATATAGACAAATCAAATACTCAAAAATCAATTACTCATAGATCAAGTACCGATTCCATTCCCTTCCGGGAAACAGCGGCGGCAAGACCGCCGGAACGGAAAGGAAGGGATGCGATGCCTGTCTCAGAGATAGAAAATTATCGGGATTTGATTCTGGAGAACATCGAGTATGACTATCTGTGTCGAGAGTTTAACACCTATCGGGAGGACCTGGACGAGATTGTGGAGCTGATGGTGGAGACCGTCTGCGCCAAACGGAAAACCACCCGGATTGCTGGCAGCGACTTTCCACATGAGATCGTGCGCTCCCGGTTTTTGAAGCTGACCAGTGAACATATCCGGTTTGTCATGGACTGTATGCAGAAAAACACCACCGAGGTCCGCAACATGAAGCAATACCTGCTGACCGTCTTGTTCAATGCGCCCACCACCATCAGCAATTATTACACCGCACAAGTGAATCACGATATGAACGCAGGCGGCTGGTAAGAGCCGCCTTTTCTCATGCCAAAGGAGGAACAACATGAACCAGATGGAAATTTTTAAGAACCCGGAGTTTGGAGCCATCCGCGCCGTAGAGATTGATGGCGAACCCTGGCTGGTGGGCAAGGACGTATCCCTGGCGCTGGGGTACACCAATCCGCAGAAAGCGATTCGGGACCATGTGGATGCAGAAGATCGGACGGTGAACGATTCGTTCACCGTCAACGGAACCGCCATCACGCTCATCAACGAGAGCGGCCTCTATTCCCTGGTGCTGTCCAGTAAGCTCCCCAAAGCAAAGCAGTTTCGCCGGTGGGTCACGTCTGAGGTGCTGCCCACCATCCGCAAGCACGGAGCTTACATGACCAGGGAAAAGCTGTGGGAAGTGGCCACTTCCCCGGAGGCGCTGCTGAAGCTCTGCTCCGAACTGTTGGCTGAGCGTGAAGAAAATGCGGTGCTGCGGGAGGAAAACGCTCTGTTGGAAGGCAAGGCCGCCTTTTTTGACCTGTTCATCGACATGAAGCAGAGCACCAATCTCCGCACCACCGCCAAAGAGCTGGTTGTGCCGGAGCGCCGTTTTGTCCGGTTCCTGCTGGAACAGCGGTTTGTCTATCGCACGGCATCCGGGAATGTACTTCCCTATGAGAGAGCGCATTGTCAATGCGGGTCAGGTTGCCGCGTGGGTCTGTGCCGAGGCTTGCCCGGTGGGTCATCTGGCCTTTCAGCAGGAGCGTATATTCCTGTTTCCAGGCTGAAAACTCCACGGACATAGTGAAGCCCCGGTAGCTGCCGATCTGCACAGGCTCCGAGCCTTTGACCTCCTTACAGGCGTCCAGCAGAGCTGCACCGGCGTTTTCTTTGTCGGTCAGCACATCGCCCCGGATTTCCATACCGGCAAAGCCATCCTCCGGGTGAGGATGGGCGGCCAGGGTCTCCAGGTCTGCCTTAAACCCCTGGATAAAGCCCTTGTGCTTTTCAATTTCCTCCGGGAAGTATTTCAGCAGCTGGTCCTCCAGACGATACTGCTTGCTCTGGTGGTCAGCTTTCATCAGCTTCAGCTTGGAGACCTCCACATCCAGGTCCATGCGCTCCTTGATACGGGGGTCTCCGGCGCACAGGGCCTTGATCTCGGCAAAGGACAATGCCGTTTCGTCCACATCGTCGCAGCTTCTCACCGGCGATTTGGAAGTCATAATCTGGCTGATGAATTTCTGTTTGTTCTCCACCGTCTGCCACAAATAGGCGTCAAAGGTTCCCTCAGTCACATAGCGGTACACATGGACCAGGGGATTTTGGTTGCCCTGGCGCTCGATACGGCCCTTGCGCTGTGCAAGGTCTCCCGGCCGCCACGGGCAGTCCAGGTCATCCTTTGCCTCCATTCAGCTGACAAAGGGACGCCGGGAAGAAAACGAGGCCGACGAGGAACAGGTCCGCCGTCTATGCCAGAAGTATTTAGATCGTCGAGAGGAGGCTATGAAATGACCGTATTGAAGCTGATTATGAAGATTGTGATTGCGCCGGTGATCCTGCTGCTCACCCTGGCCATCTGGATTTGCGTGGGGCTGGTCTATGTATCTGGCTTGGTGCTGGGGCTGCTCAGTACGGTGATCGCCCTGCTGGGCGTGGCCGTCCTGATGACATACTCCCCGCAGAACGGCCTTATTCTGTTGGTAATCGCGTTTCTCATAAGCCCCTTTGGGCTGCCGAAATTGGCCTTTTGGCTGCTTGGCAAGGTGCAGGATTTGAAGTTTGCAATACAGGATTTGGTCTACGGATAATATTGGAGAGAAAAGTGCAGCCAGCCGGTTTGAACCCGGCTGGCTGTTTTACTGCTCTGGATGCTTTAGAGCTGCCTTTATCATTGCAAGTGCAAGCTCTTGTTTTGACAGTGGCGCATCTTTCCATAGCATTTCAATTTCATGGATTTTACTGATCTCATTTTCGCTCAATTCATCCTGCAACAGATAGTCAGGAGAAATGTGGAGCGCCTTGCAAATGTCGATGAATACCGGCAGGCTGGGCATCTTGGCTCCACCTTCAATTTGCCGCAGATAAGTGGCATTGATGTTACATAATTCCGATAATTTGTCGGCTGTCAGGCCACGAGACTTCCGCACCTCGTTGATGCGCTTTCCCAATTTGCTTTGTTCCATAGTCCACACCCGTCTATTAGCTGTTAGCGATTATTTTATGTACTCTAAGACTACATTATGATTGCGGGTTATAATAGCGTCTGTTAGACTATGTTTTATAAGCTGTCAGCTTTGCTTTTGATTGAAGCTCAGAACAATAGCTTTAGAAAGTGAGGACAAGGTATGATTGTAACCTTTTGTGGCCATGCACAGATCTCGCAGAGTGAGAAAATAGAGAAATGGTTATACGCTGTTACGCAAAAACTGATTGAACAAGGAGCGACTACCTTTTACCTGGGCGGCTATGGAGCCTTTGACTTATTGGCGGCGTCTGTTCTGAGAGCGCAGAAAAAACGGTATCCGCAGATTGAGCTGATCCTTGTTCTGGCATATCTAAACACCGGGAGGAACACTTCCGGTTACGACAGCACCGTGTATCCGCCGTTGGAAACTACGCCACGCCGTTTTGCGATTTCTCACAGAAATCGCTGGATGGTAGAGGCCAGTGATGTGGTAGTAGCGTATGTTCTCCATGATTGGGGTGGAGCCGCCACAACACTGCGGTGCGCCAAACAGAAAAAGAAACAAATTATTTCTTACCGTGACGAGATAGGCAGTTAAGGCTGCCTATTTTTTTGAAGGGAGGCAACCTTTATGGCAACCACACGCATCATGCCGCTGCATATCGGCAAGGGCCGGACCGAGAGCCGTGCCATCAGCGCGATTATCGACTATGTGGCCAATCCGCAAAAGACAGACCACGGCAAGCTCATCACCGGCTACGAGTGCGACAGCCGTGTGGCCGACGCCGAGTTTATGTTGGCCAAGCGCCAGTATATCGCCGCCACCGGACGGGTTCGTGGAGCGGACGATGTGATCGCTTACCATGTCCGTCAGTCCTTTTGTCCTGGGGAGATCACCCCGGAGGAGGCCAACCGGTTGGGCGTGGAGTTTGCCAAGCGGTTCACCAAGGGCAAACACGCCTTTATCGTCTGCACTCACATCGACAAAGCCCATGTCCATAATCATATCATTTGGAGTTCGGTCAATCTGGACTGTGACCGGAAGTTCCGCAACTTTTGGGGCAGCACGAAAGCTGTCCGGCGTTTGAGCGACACCATTTGCATTGAGAACGGGCTGTCCATTGTAGAGAATCCCAAGCCCCACGGAAAGAGCTACAACAAGTGGCTGGGCGACCAGGCGAAACCGTCCCATCGGGAATTGCTCCGTGTTGCCATTGATAAAGCCCTGGCACAAAAGCCTGCTGATTTGGACGAGCTGCTGAAGCTGCTCCGGGAATCCGGCTGCGAAGTATCCGGGCGCGGCAAATCCTACCGCTTGAAACTCCCCGGCTGGAGCAAAGTGGCCCGTCTGGACAGTCTGGGTGATGGCTACACCCTGGAGGACCTGCTGGCTGTCCTCGCCGGTCAAAAGGAGCATACGCCCCGTCAGAAACCGGTCAAGCAGGCAGATCCGTCCAAGGTCAATCTGCTAGTTGACATCCAGGCAAAGCTCCAGGCCGGAAAAGGTGCCGGGTATGTGCGGTGGGCCAAGGTTTTTAATCTGAAACAGATGGCACAGACCGTGAACTATCTCACCGAGCATAACCTGCTGGAGTATGCTGTGCTGGAGGAAAAGGCTGCGGCGGCCACGGCCCACCACAATGAGCTATCTTCAAAAATCAAGGCAGCGGAGAAACGCATGGCGGAGATTGCTGTGCTGCGGACCCATATCATCAACTATGCCAAGACCCGTGACACCTATGTGGCTTACCGGAAGGCCGGTTACTCCAAGAAATTCCGCGAGGAACATGAGGAGGAACTCCTGCTCCATCAGGCGGCCAAAAAAGCCTTTGACGATATGGGGGTCAAGAAGCTGCCCAAGGTCAAGGAGCTGCAAGCCGAGTATGCTCGGCTGCTGGAGAAAAAGAAAAAGACCTATGCCGAGTACCGGCGCTCCCGCGAGGAAATGCGGGAGCTGTTGGCAGCAAAGGCCAATGTGGATCGGCTCTTAAACATGGAGGCGGAACACGATGCCGAAAAAGAAAAAGACCGCGACCAGCGGTGAGCTGGTCATGGTCAAAAGCGTCCATCGGACGCGCAGCCGCAGAATGAAATTCTGCGTTCATGGGGGCTTGGGGGATTCCCTCAACAAGCAGCGCCGGAAACCAAATGGCTATCCAGGGGCTTTGCTCGCTATCTACTCCATCCCCCATCGAAAGACGGTATTTGTTGCGTGTTCCTTTGATTTTGGACACAAAAAAAGATTGCAGCCGCCACGCGCTGAAATCTCCCGGTTTCCATATTGTGAGGTTACTCCTCTGCTTTTTCGACTTCCGTTATCTCTCTTGCCGTTGCGGTTATACTCCGTATGCCCTTATTGCTCATACCGTCTAGCAGCGCGTCAAACTACCGCCGTGCGGTGGATTTTCCGCGTTGCTGTTCGGAAAGAAAAATTGATCTACCGAAATATGATGCCGGGTCACAAAATCATAGAACACCTGTAAACTCGATTGCTGTCCCTTGTTCTCGATATTCGCAAGGTAACCTGGGGAGATATATAACTCGTCGCACACCTTTTTGCTATTATTCATTCATCCTATTGCATTCTACTGTTCACCTTTCTTTTCAGATTTGTCTACACAGTTCCTATTATTAGTTTAAACAAATTCTGTTATGTATTGACAGTAGACTATTTTCCTGATAATATGAAATTATATATAAAAGGAGACGGCGTTTATGTTGCATAGCATTCGTATTAGATAAGCATTGAAATAAAAGAGATTTTCCCATTTCAATATGGGCTTTTTTTGTGTAAAAATGTCCGATTTGTAATGGAAAGGAGAGAGTTCAAGTATTCCATAATACGGTATTAAAAGATTTTCCTCTTTTCTGCCCTAAATGCAAATTGACACATATCTTTGATGTTGAAAAGTTAGAGATTGTAATCAAAAATACCGAAAAACAAATTTTTAATTTTTAAGAGAAAGGATAAAGAAATGAAATATTTACCTAAATATACGCCCACGGAAGTGCGGAATGACCCGTACGGATTTACTTATAAAGAAATGTCGGAAGTTATTGGAGAAAATGAAGCAAAAGCCTTATATTCAGAATTATATAAGCAAGCCCCACGCAAAAAAAATCTATCAATGCTGGTGAAAGACATCTATAAAAGTAGTGATACTGAAAAGTATGTTTATGAACTGAAAGACAACAAATATATTGAAACGGTTTTTATCAAGCGACGAGATGGTGGAACTGTTTGCGTGAGTACACAAGTCGGTTGTCCTGTTGGCTGTATTTTTTGTGAATCCGGGCGCAATGGCTTTGTTCGTAATCTGACGCCGTCAGAAATAGTACAACAGGTTATATTATTGCGTCGAAAAGTAAACCGCATCGTTTTTATGGGTATGGGAGAACCCTTATTCAATTATGACAACTTGATAAAAGCAATCCATATTCTCCGAGATAGAAGTGGGCTTAACTTTCCCACCGATGGCATAACCATATCAACAGTTGGTCCGGTTGATCAATTAAAAAAATTGCGCGAGGAACATCTCAAAATTCAGTTGACAATATCTTTACACGCAGCAACACAAGTAGCAAGAAATCGCATTATACCTCACATGCACATATATGCTATTGAAGATGTTGTTAAGCAAGCCTTATCCTATTCTGAAAGACATAATCGAAAAGTTGTATTTGCGTATTTGCTTTTACCAGGTATAAATGATCGTTCCTCAGATGTAAGACAACTTGCAAAATGGTTTCGGGGCAAAAATGTTATGATTAACGTGTTGCAATACAACCCAACAAGCAATTCAAAAATTAGAACTCCACAAAAACGGGAAATGGTTGCATTCAAACATCAATTAGAGCAAGTAGGACTTGAAGTTACCATGAGAGTTTCTCATGGTAGAGAGATTAAAGCGGCTTGTGGACAGTTGGCTAACACATTTAATCAGTCTAACAAGATACCGCTTGCCAAATTCAAAGGATAAGCCTATTTCCTTTGACTTGAAAGGTATATCAGGAAGATAAAAGTGTGAATTTTCATTTCTGGCGTGAAACAAACAGACTGAAGTATACTATGATGTATCCATAGTTCGGAACTTTTTGCTGGGTTTTTCGTCGATATAAATGATAAAACAGTTAGACAAACTTGAAATTAACAAAGGAGCGTGATTGTATGAAGAAGTTAATCGCATTAGTTTTAGCATTGATTTGTGTGTTGAGTTTAGCGGGATGTCAAAAGACAAGTGCTTCGTGTCAAAAGACAATTAGTGCTTCCGAAGTGTATTTATTTCCTGAACCCACAATTTTAATTACTGGTTCTTTCTATTCCCAAGGAAAAGAAACTACATTTGAGATTGGCTCGGAGAACTACGGTCCAAATGATTTTATAAGTTGGTTTTATGACTTGGAATTGACTGCTTGTGATGAACCGGAGGCAGTAGAGGGAGCAGAAAGTTATACATTTAAGGTCGCCGGAAAAGATGCTTTTACCTATGAAGATAGAGGTAGTGAAGCATACATTATCATTGATAGCAACTATTATAAGGTAAGTAATCCCTCTACCCCGCCAATCAACTAAATTGTGCATTTTTTGAACTGTATAGTATATATTTCCCGAAAGGAGCAAGATTGAAATACACCTTGCTCCTATTCTTTTTCCAATAGGCGTTCATAGAAGATGAATAATAAGGTCAGCTATACGCACCAATACTTATCTCGGACAGAGACATTTGAAAAGAAAATGGAAGATTTTTCAGCGGGACAAAAGAAAAAAGTGTTGATAGCAAAAAGCCTTTGCGAGCAAGCGCATCTGTATGTATGGGACGAACCTCTCAACTATGTTGACATTTATTCTCGAATGCAAATTGAAAATCTGATAAAGAAGTTTTCTCCCATCATGATTTTTGTAGAACATGATCTTGCATTCAGAAATAATGTTGCAACTAGAAGCATACGCTTGACTTCCGAAGTAACGGCGAGGAAGTAGTAAAAGCTTCCTGTATCATCGCTTCTCAGGCAACTCTCCGGTGCTGGCCGCACCGGCAAGGCTAGCGTCCAGATTGTCGGCGGTCTATTGAGTGAGCGTTGCTATGTCCTCGTCCATATCTGACAAAAGATCAACGATAGATATTAACTGATTAGAGGACTATGTTGGCAGTGAAAGAAAGTATGCTGTCATCAGTATACTTTCTTCGTCAAAGTTTACATACGAACCGGGCGGCAATTTAGCCGTTTGATTTTTCCTTATTGTTGTGTATGACAAAAGCGTTCACAGAACGCACAGCCGCAGAATGAAATTCTGCGTTCATGGGGGCTTGGGGGATTCCCTCAACAAGCAGCGCCGGAAGCCGAATGGCTATCCAGGGGCATTGCTTGCCTCTTTTCCCGCAGGAATATCGTTTGTACCACTTTTCTATAAGTAGCAACATAATTTGACAGTAATCGTTCTTATTGTTGTGATACTATGAAATTAGAAGAAATTATAGTGTTTTAAGGAATATAAGGCTAATTGTCGGGGAAATGGGGGAATTTATGATTAGGATACATAAAGAACTCATTGAGTTATTAAAAAAAGCCAACTAATACCACCTTTACAGTTTGCAAATTATTGCGAAAAATGTTGTAAAATAGCAGCAATCAATATCCATTGCGCCTGTGTGTCAGTTTGTCACACAGGCGCTTTTGTTTTTCTTTTAGGCACTCTAAAACTTCTTGAATTTGATATTTTCCCACGGTGCCGCGCACCGCCTTCATTCGGTTCACCTGTCAACCGAACCTGTGAATCGAAATGGAGGTACATAATGCACAAAATCAATCTTCGGGAGCTGTATCCCGATATGTATAAGACGGACACATTTTTGGAAGTGACAGATGAGGTACAGGCGGTGTTCCTGTCCGATAAACGAGCGGAAGCTGTAAATTTCGTAGCCACAAGTCCATCTGCACGGGGAAAGAAGTCCACCTTCACGGGAAATGAGGCCCACTCTCGCGGGCATGAGGTCCACCGAGAGCAGAGGGGCTTTTG